>JAGQPO010000137.1 GCA_020426665.1 Planctomycetales bacterium | reverse complement strand
TCGAGTGAACCGAATCGAACGATCGACTCGCAGGACGTAGCCGAGATCTTGATTGATCGAATGCCCGACTGCAAGCTTTTGTGGTTGTCGGTACGGCAGCTCGGTGAAGATTGTCACTAAACGCGGCAATCTGATCGCAGGGGCGGAATTTTTTTAAATTTTTGTTTTTCGCTGAATTAAGACTCAATCGTTCGCGAATCCGCCAGCTTCCGGGAACATCGACTGAAAAACATGGCAATCTGGGTGATTTTTTCGCCCCTCAACCCCCGGTTTGTCACGTCCAGAGCCACCGAATTGTTGCAACCGCTTGGCGTTGGGCACGGCATCTCTAAAATCGTGCCCAGCAAACTGCGGAATGTCGCCCAGATGGGCCTGCCGCCGCGAATGTCTCTGTTGAAATCAATGCCGACGCAGTCGTCAATCATAGCGTTCCCCCCCCTCCCAGTGAGAAAACAACACCATGCCTGATCACCACTCTTTGGATATCAAACGCGTTGCAATTTTGTTTGCCGGTGGACCCGCTCCAGCGGCCAACGCTGTGATCTCCACGGCAGCGTTTTCCTTTCTGGAAGAAGGCGCACAAGTTTTCGGTATCAAACACGGCTACAGCCGATTGGCCGATTACACCGCGGCAGGCCCATTGCAGGAAGGTGTTGATTACGTCCGCTTCACGCACGACTCGTTGACCCATGCCCGCAGCAGTCGCGGGATCATGATCGGTACCGCGCGGACGAACCCCGGCAAAAACGTCAGCAGCCCGGATCACCTGAAGGATCCCGAATTGGTTGCCCCGCTCCGTCGTGTCTACGAAGGTCTGTGCTCGTTAGAAGTCGATGCATTGATTTCGATCGGCGGCGACGACACGCTGAAGACCGCAAACAAATTGAAAATGTTCCAAGACAATCTGCCGGGCGACGCGCGCCGGTTTCCCGTCATCCACCTGCCGAAAACGATCGACAACGATTACAGCGGCATTGATTTTACGTTCGGATTCTTTACCGCCGTCGAAACATTGGCCGAAGAAATTCGCAATCTGAACTACGACGCGGCGGCCGGCAAGTCGTACTTCTTGTGCGAAGCGATGGGACGCAGTGCAGGTTGGCTGGCCTACGGTGCGGCGATCGCCGGCGAAGGCAGTTTGGTGATGAGCGTCGAAGATGTCGCCGGTGAACTTGCAGACGAAGAAGTCGATCCGGAAACCGGTTTGACACGCAAAATCATGGTGCTGGACAAAGTCGTCAGCAAGATGGTTGACATGATGGTTGCACGCGAGCGCGAAGGCCGCCAGTACGGAACGATTGTGGTCGCCGAAGGTCTGGCGGAGTTTCTGCCGGCCGCTTACTTGAAAGGCGTCTCGCGCGATGATCACGGCCACATCAATATCTCCGCGATCAACTTGGCCGCCTTGCTGAGTAACTTGCTGAAGAAAGCCTACACCGCGCGAACCGGACGTGAACGCAAGGTCAATGGCCTGCAACTCGGATACGAAGCTCGTTGCGCACCGCCGCACGCCTACGACGTGATGCTCGGTTCGCAACTGGGCGTGGGAGCCTATCGGGCACTCGTCGAAGAAAAACTAAATGGCGTGATGGTTTCGGTGTCGGGCCAGTTGGACCTGCACTATGTTCCTTTCGACAAATTGGTTGACCCGCAGACGTTGGTGACCAAAGTTCGATTCATCGAGCCCGGAAGCGATTTCCATCGCCTGGCACGATTCCTGGAAACTTGCACCGACAGCTGAAGCCAGCGTCTACCGAAATCAATTTAGATTTCCAATTTCCGCGTCGTGCTGCGCCGTCACATTTCGTACGCCAGTGATTACCAGGCGTTCCAGGGTGCCGCAGTGTTTCTCATCATCCAAGCATGCATCAACAACAGGTGCGTGCCGTCGGGCAGACGATCCTTCTGTTTCGTCACCTTTGAGTGTTGGTTAGTTCTGGTTTAACTTCGGCGAGATCTGTTCAACTCGCTGCTATTCTGCGGCTGAAGACCATCCACAAGCGTCGAATGGTCCGCTCAGAACCCTCTCTATAGAATTAAACCAAGATGAAACGTTTGTGTCTCGCCGTTATTGCGATTTGGATCGCAACGCAGGCCGGCATGGGTACCGCAGGGGTGATGGTCACGGTCGGAGATCCCGGAAACGCTGCCGATGTCAGCGGATTTGGTGCAGTTAATTACACGTTCAATATCAGCGCAACCGAGGTAACGAACTCAGAGTATGCGGCATTTCTGAACGCAGTCGCGGCCACCGATCCGAATTTTCTTTACGAGACGGGCATGGCTGGCGCAACAGGCGGTATCACGCGAACCGGCGGTCCGGGCAGCTATTCATATTCGGTTGCCCCGGGGCGTGGCGATCACCCTGTAGCCTACGTATCGTTCTATAACTCATTGCGATACGCCAATTGGCTGAACAATGGCAGTCCGGTTGGCAGTCAGGGAATTTCTACAACAGAAGATGGGGCGTACACCATCACGGCTGCGGGGATCGCAGCCAACTCGATCGTACGCAATTTGGACGCTCAGTTCTTTTTGCCAAGCGAGGACGAATGGTACAAGGCGGCGTTTTATGATCCATCAACGTCCAGCTATTTTCGTTATGCGACCAGCAGCAACATCGATCCAACGGCTGAGTTTCCGGTCGGCGGCAGCAATTCGGGGAATTTCAATTACGTGGTGAAGGACACCACGCCCGTTGGGGCTTATTCTGCCGCGTTAAGTCCATACGGAACGTTTGACCAATTGGGTAATGTTTTTGAGTGGAACGAATCGATCATCGGTGCGAACCGCGGGATCCGCGGCGGCAGTTGGTACCTTGACGGTCCCGGTTTTTTGGCATCATCAGGTCGGGGAGTAAGCAGTCCATTTAGTACGGTGGGGATCTACGGTTTTCGGATTGCCAGCCTTCCTTCGTCGGGCACCGTTCCGGAGCCGGGTGCGATGGCGGTATGGAGCATGTTGGCATTAAGCGGATGTGGTATTCGAAGGCGACGAATCAGGAATTAGCCCTACATTGACCGATCTGCCGGACCAGCCATTGCAACTCGCCGGCTATGTCCTCGGCGAGTCCGCGCTGGCGCATCGCTTCGGGCAGCACGGTCCAAGCGTACGTTTCGACTTCCAAGTGGCCCGTAAAGTCGACATCGATCGACGGGTCACCGAGCGCGTTCAAGCACTCGACAACGCCGTCGCGGGAGGTTGTCAGCAAACCGAATCGTTCCAAAAAAATTGGCACGTGAAAATGGATCACCCAACGGTCTACGTGATCCAAGTCAACGACGCGAGTTCGGGCGACAAGTTCCGGCAGATCTTGGGCCAACTTGAAGGAACCGTCGCGACCGATCTGGCCGGTCTGGTGTAAATAACGATCTTCAGCGAATCCTGCCAGCTGTTCGAACGCCGCGGCGCGATCGTTGCCGCCGATTGATTCCCAATCAGCAACGATCGCGCTGCTGACTTGGACCTTGCCGATTCCGATGCCGGCTTCGCCATAAGTTTGAATCACCATCCGCTGTGATTCATTCATCACGGCGCTGTGACAAATGTCGTGGCATACCGTGATGTATCGCCGGTGGGTTTCACTGCCCAGGTACTGGTCAAAGAAACGGACCATTCCATCGACCGTGTCGATGATGCAACCCGGTTCAGGTTCAATCGCGACAACAATTCGCTTGCCGGTTTCCTGGTACAGCCGGTCCAGAAACTCGGCCAGTTCCCGAAAATGCGTCCCTGCGATGTCAACGTTGTCGGCGCCGGTCGGTTCATCGGCAAACGGATTGTCCGGCCAACCGATCGGCAACGTGCTGATTGACCCAACTTCTTGCGAAGCGGGCAGCAGCGCGGCCAATAGCGTCGCCAGCCGTTTCGTGTATTCCAACCTGTCAGTTTCTGCCCACGTCGGTAAATAAACACGCTGCTTGACGTGGTCGCCATGAAAATTAGCGAATGGGAATCCGTTGATGGTGTAGGCCGTCAGTCGGTTCGTCTGCAAAAATTCTCGGAACGACGTCAATGCACCGTCGGCCAATTCTCGCGAAGCTTGATCGGGGATCCAAAGCCCGACACCCAGTGAATCAAACGTGTCCAAACCCGATTGCTGCGAATCACCTGCCTGGGTCTGGTGAAGTCGCCGGCGGACCGCGACGGCGTATTCGGTCAAATTATCGCGGATCGATGCCAGATCGATGCCGGCATGAACGTTGGTGCAATACCCGATTTGCAGTTGGGGCCGATTAGGTGGCGGAGAATGATGGGAAGTCAATGTGCTAACATGTGGAGTAGAGTGACGACATTTTGGTGCAAACAAGATAACCGTATCTGACGTCGGAATGAACGGTGGCGACATGCTGAATAAAACAGACCAAAAACTGCTTCGGATGGCTTATGATGAAGCACTTGCGGGAGATGCCCAGGGGGGATGCCCGATCGGATCGGTGCTGGCTCGCGGCGACGTCGTGATCGCCAGCGGCCGCAACCAGCGGGTTCAAATGGGAGACCCCATCGCCCACGGGGAGATGGACGCATTGCGAAAGGCAGGACGCCAGAAAACGTATCGCGACACGACACTGTACACCTCGCTGAGCCCCTGCATGATGTGCAGCGGAACGATCATTCAGTTCGGAATTCCGCGTGTCGTCATCGGCGAAAACCAAAACTTCGGCGGTAACGAAGAATTCCTGCGCGATCACGGCGTCGAAGTGGTGATCGCCAACGACCAAGACTGCATCGCACTGATGCAACGATTCGTCCGAGAAAAACCGGAACTTTGGTTCGAAGATATTAGCCAGGACTATCCTACCCAAGGGTCGCCGTCGAACTAGAATCGGTTCAGTCGAAACGAGTATTCCAGTCACTTTACCGAAGCCCAAACGCGAGCCGATCACTGTGAGCCGGGTCCCCCAAAATATCCACCTTGTCTTCGCGCTGCTGGCGGTCGTTTTTCTGTCGACAGCTGCTTCGGCGCAGTCACCCGAATCAGGCAATCGAAAACATTCCGATCCCCACGATCCGTTTGCGCAATTGGATCCATGGTGGCCCACGCCCGGACAAACACGAATTGCCTCCGGTGCTCCAGGTCCGGCTTATTGGCAACAGCGCGCGGACTACGAAATCGATGTGACACTTGATGACGACCAGCAGCGCATCATCGGCGTGGCAAGGATTCGTTACCACAACCAATCGCCGCACACGCTGCCGTATCTTTGGTTGCAACTTGACCAGAACCGATTCCGCCAGGGGTCCGACGGCATCGCCACGACCACGGCACCGACGTTGGCTCCCAAGGTTTCATTCGGCGTGATGAAATCGATTCTGGCGAGCGAGATTTTTGACGGCGGTTATCGAATCAAATCGGTCAGCGACGCCGACGGCAAACCGCTGGTCCATACCGACGTCGGCACGATGATGCGAATCGATTTGCCGACACCTCTTGCGCCGGGAGAGCAAACCCAGGTCGCGATTGATTATTCGTACAACATCGTCGATGCCAAAGTGATTCGGGCACGCGGCGGCAAGGAATTTTTCGAAAACGATAAAAACTTTATTTATGAAATCGCACAGTGGTTTCCGCGTGTGGCGGCTTACACCGACTACGGCGCCTGGCAACACAAATCATTTCTTGGACGGGGCGAGTTTACATTGGAGCTGGGAAATTACCGAGTCCGCATCACGGTACCCTCCGAGATGATTGTCGCGTCAACCGGCACGCTGCAAAATCCCGATGCGGTCTTAACGGACCAGTGGAAGCAGCGGCTTGATGAAGCGGCGGATGCCGACAAGCCTGTTTTTATCGTCACACCAGAAGAAGCAAAGTCCAACCAGAGTGTGCGGACGAAAACAACCAAAACGTGGGATTTCGAAGCCAAGAATGTTCGCGACTTTGCCTTCGCGGCCAGTCGCAAATTCATTTGGGACGCGATGGGCGTCAATGTCGGATCACAGAACGTGATGGCAATGTCCTACTATCCCAACGAAGCCGAGCCTTTGTGGAGCAAGTATTCGACCGAGTCGATCGCGCACACGTTGGACGTCTATGGCCGTTACGCGTTCGAGTATCCGTATGAAGTTGCAATCAGCGTAAACGGTCCCGTCTATGGGATGGAGTACCCGATGATTTGTTTCAACGGACCACGCCCGGAGGAGGACGGTACCTACAGCAAAGAAACAAAGTATGGATTGATCTCGGTCGTGATTCACGAAGTCGGCCACAACTTCTTTCCGATGATCGTCAACAGCGACGAACGACAATGGACGTGGATGGACGAGGGACTGAACACTTTCCTGCAATACCTTGCGGAACAGGAGTGGGAAGAGGATTATCCATCGCGACGCGGCGATCCGGAAAAAATCGTGGGTTACATGCGAGGCGGGAATCAACGCGCGATCATGACGGGCAGCGAAGAGATCTTGCAATTCGGCAACAACGCCTACGCGAAACCTGCTACCGCATTGAACATCCTGCGTGAAACCATTCTGGGACGCGAGTTGTTCGACTTTGCATTTCGCGAATATTCGCGGCGATGGAAATTCAAACGCCCGACCCCGAGTGATTTTTTTCGCACGATGGAAGACGCTTCGGGCGTCGATCTGGACTGGTTTTGGCGAGGGTGGTTCTACGGCACCGACCATGTGGACATCGCGATCGAAGACATCCAGCTGTACAAGATCGAATCCGGTGACCCCGACGAACAAGCCGAGCGGACGCGCCAGGAGCGGGACGGCAAAGAGGCCAATATCACCGACACGCGGAATGAAGGGATGCGTCACCGTGCCGACTGGCAACCGGGGCTAAAAGATTTTTACAACAGTCCCGAGTATGACGAATTGAAAGTCGAAGAAGAGGACCGCAAGTCATTTCAGAAGTTCCTGGACGGGTTGAACAGCGAAGAGCGTGCGATCCTGAAACGGACGACCAACTTTTACATCGTCGATTTTCGCAACGTCGGTGGACTGGTCATGCCAATTCTGTTGCGGGTGCATTACTCCGACAACTCCAGTGAAATGATGATGTTTCCGGCCCAGATCTGGAGACAAAATAGCAAGCATGTCAGCAAACTGATCGTTACCGACAAAGAAATTGTGCGTCTGGAACTGGACCCCAAACGGCAAACGGCCGATGTCGAAGAGGGTAACAACCACTGGCCGAAAAAGATGGTGCCCAGTCGATTCAAACTGTTCAAAGACGAAACGAAAAAGAACCCGATGCAAAAAGCATCCGATGCTCAACAGGCCGCGGAACAGAAGAAAGGCAAACAATCCGACGAAGAGATTTCATCCGATAAACAGGATGCCGACGACGCGCCGGCCAAGGGCAAATGATTTCATCGTTTTCAACCTTCGCCATCATCTGGGCCGCATTGTTGTGGCATCCCGTTCACGAAACGGTTTGTGAAGTCGAATGGAATCCGAACAATCGACGCATGGAGGTCGCGTTGCGCATTGACGTTTTGGATGAACAATGGATCGCCGAGAAGGTCAATGCAAAAGATGGTGCGAAATCGAAGTCTGATTGGCGCATCAAATACTTGCGTTCACAGCTGTTCTTCGATCCCAAGGAGTCTGGAAAAAAAGGAACGCCGCCGACCGGCCGACCCATCCATTGGATCGGTCGGAAGCAAGAGGGGGCGCATGTATGGTGGTTCTTTGAAGTTGTTTGCGATGACGGCAAGCCGCCCACATCAATTCAAACACGATTGTTTTTTGATCGACACCGCGATTACCAACATCGCATCGTTGTCCTGGGAGGCAACGTCTTGGACAATGGCAAGCGTCCGTCGTTTGTACTGACCAACGAAAAACCAGCTGCGACGCTAAGCGTTGAGAGCGGATTGACGCCGGCGGACGGGCGTGTTTTAAAGGAATGAAATATTCACCTACGACTGCCATTCTGCCGTCGTCGCCACCCACTCTTTGTTTCCGACCGCATGATGCCCGAACATCCCCTGACCGCCGAAGTCGTTTCGATCGGCGATGAAATGACAAGCGGCGCTCGTCTGGACACCAACGCCCAGTGGCTGAGTCGGCGGTTGGGGGAATTAGGCGTCGAAGTCATCTATCACAGCACCGTGGGCGACTCGTTGCAAGGCAATATCGATGTGTTTCGTATCGCGGCAGAACGGACCGACGTTGTGGTCAGCACCGGAGGGCTGGGGCCGACGCGAGACGATTTAACGCGTCAGGCGATGGCCGCCGCGGCGGGGAAGCCGCTGGAATTTCGCCAGACGGCGTTGGATCACATCAATAAAATGTTTGCGATGCGCAATCGCGAAATGCCTGAGCGGAACAAAGTGCAAGCCATGTTTCCCGTCGGCAGTCTGCAGATTTTCAATCCTCAGGGCACCGCCCCGGGAGTTGACATGACGATTCAGCGAAACTCCGGCGGCAACAGTCGCGTGTTTGCATTGCCCGGCGTGCCCGCTGAAATGAAACGGATGTTCGATGACACCGTTGCACCACGTGTCCTTGAAATCCGTGGCCAAGGACGCAATCACATTGAACATTATGTGATGAAGTTCTTCGGTGTCGGTGAAAGTGACATGGAGCAACGTCTTGGCGAAATGATCGACCGGGACCACGTACCCCGAGTGGGCATCACGGTCAGTTCGGCAACCATTTCGCTTCGTATCAGCGCGATCGGGGAATCGGCCGAAGAGTGCCGCCGTCAAATCGATGCAACACGAAATGAGATTCTGGATCGCGTCGGTGAATTGCACTTTGGCGATGGCGAAGATTTCGAACAATACCATGCCGCGGAGAGGGCGTTGGTTGATCGTGGCGAATGTGTGGTGAGCGTGGAATTTGGGCGATCGGCGGTGCTGGCAAACTGGTTTGCATCACTGGGAGAAACGTCGGCTTATCGCGGCGGATTTTGCTGGGAGAGCATAGACAATGCCGCGGCATTTCTTGGCGTCAATTCGGAATCGGCACTCGAGGTGTTGCGTGTGCGATGTGAAGCGGATTGGGTTCTCGCCGTCGACGCGTATCCTTCGTTGGATTGCAACGATGACGCGCCGCTGCCGGCCGCCGAAGTAAAATTGGTTGTGATCGACCCTGCGGGAAAAGTGTTTGCGACAACCAGCCGGATCGGAGGGCACCCATCGATCATTCACGAAAGAATCGGCAAGGCGGCGTTGTCGTGGCTGCGGCGATTGTTGTCGGAGCATCATTCTCAACCAGACGCAGCATCGGCGCCTCGGTCATGAATGTCCTGTACGAAGACAATCATTTGCTGGTCGTCGACAAACCCGCCGGCGTTCCGACGATGGGTGCCGACAAAGGGGTACAGTCGGTACATGACTGGGCGACAGATTATTTAAAGCGACGCTATCAAAAACCCGGAAACGTTTTTGTCGGCATCGTCAGCCGGCTCGATCGTTTGACAACGGGCGTTCTTGTCTTGGCGCGGACCAGCAAGGCGGCGTCACGCCTATCAATCCAATTCGGCGGTCCCGGAAAAAGCAAAAAAGTGTCCACGAGTGCCCAAAAATTGTATCTGGCAATCGTCGAGGGCGACCTGGGGAAAGATTCCGGATTGGCGCAATCAGGCACGCTGGTGGACTCGGTTTGGAAAGACGACGCGGCACACCGAATGCGAGTCGTTCGTGGGCTTCGGCCTGACGCCCAGGAAGCACGTTTGCAGTACCAGGTGATTGATTCCACACCGATACAAACTCTTGTCGCGGTCCGTTTGTTGACCGGACGCAAGCACCAGATCCGACTTCAATTTGCAGATCGCGGGCACCCCATTTTAGGCGATCGAAAATATGGCGCGACATCGGATTTTTACGGCGGGGTTGCCTTGCACAGTTGGCAGCTCTTAATTGGTCACCCGACCAAACCCGAGACGATGAAGTTTCGCTCTCCGATCCCCGCCGCATGGTTCGATCGATCGCCTTCGATTCCTAGTGAGAAGTCGGTAGAATCGTCCCTCGATGCCAACCTGATGCTGTAGTGCCGCGTCAACAGTTCGAACGACAATGTCGCCCGATTCGATATTCATTGAAAACACCACCCGACCCACCGTTTTTGCCACAGCGAATCGTTTCCGGCGGCCAGACCGGGGTCGACCGCGCCGGATTAGAGGCCGCGATCGCGTACCGGATTCAGCACGGCGGCTGGTGCCCCAAAGGCCGGCTTTCGGAAGACGGTTCGATTCCGAGTCGGTATGAATTGGTCGAAATGGAAACCGCCGAGTACCCGCCGCGGACCGAACAAAACGTGATCGATAGTGATGCGACGTTGATTCTGTACGAACAGGCGGTCAAGGGGGGCACGCAACTGACCCATCGATTGACGCGACGTTGGCAAAAACCTTGCTTGTGCGTGCAATTGGAAATCGCAAGTCCGGTGGAAATACGCCGTTGGCTGGATCAGGTTCGGCCGAACACATTGAACATCGCCGGACCTCGCGAAAGCAATTATCCGGGGATTGGGGAGCGGGCACTTGCGTTCTTGTTAGAAGCATTTGCCGCCAAGAGTTAGAAAAAAGGCGATTTGAGGACTCAGTTTGCCAAAGAGTTTCGCGAGTTTCCGCCGCCCAGTGTTGCAGCGGGGCTTTGGCCAGACGCAGTGATCGTGGTACCATTCCCCCTTGATTTCCAAAAAACCGTCCTCGTTCTCGGCCCATCTTATGTCAGTCGATCCGTACGCCGTCTGTCCCTGCGGAAATGGCAAGAAAATCAAGTTCTGCAAGTGCAAGGACTCCGTCCACCAGATGGACCAAGTGCTGACGATGATCGAAGGCGGCCAAGTGGTCCCAGCGCTTGACCGATTGCGTTCGATTCTTGACGAGCATCCCGACGCCGCATGGGCGCTGGCGATTCGAGGACGATTGCTGCTGGATCTGCGCGAATATGAATCGTTGAGCGATAATGCCGATCGATTTATCCGGCTTCAGCCGTCCAATCCGCTCGCCCTGACGCAACGTGCCGCGGCACTTGTTTTTAACAACGATGTGCAAGGGGCAACCGATTCGCTGCTGGAAGCTTTGAACGAAAGCGGTCGCGAAGTCGACGCGTTTTTGATGGATGTCGCCCTGATCGTTGCCATGGGGCTTGCCCAGAACGGTGTGATTTTGTCATCACGGGTGTACGCCTTACTTGCGATCAGTTCACAAGGATACGAAGCCGAACAAGCCAATGCGTTCTTGGCACAATTGGACACGTCACCCGGCGTAAATCATTTGCTAAAAAGCATTCCGCAATTGATCGAACGTCCCGAAGATGTCGAGTGGGGCGAACGTTACGACGAAGCGGTGGGACTGCTACGGAGCAACAAGGTGTTGCTGGCCCAAGACAAATTCGAGTCGCTCCGACGCACCGCGCCCGCGCAAGCCGCGATTCTGTCCGGTTTGTTTCACTGCGCCGTTTGGCGCGGCGACTTGGATCGGCAAACCGAAATGGCCAACCAGCTTTCTCAGGTTGAATCGTTGGACACCGCGACGCGCCAGTCGTACCGCGCAATCTCGGGGCTGCTGTCGCCGATCGGATCGCTTTCGGTGAATGCCCAAACCATTCACGTTGAATTTGACGAAATCGATCAAGCCGAGATGGGATTGATCGCCAGCGATCGAACGGATCAGTTTTCCGCTGAGCGTTTGTCCCACCTTCAAGTTCCTGATGGTGAAGTCCGTCCGCGAAGTGCGTTTTTTGTCTCCGATCGTGTGATCAATCCCGATGACAGTGGCGTCGCCGCGGCCGATTGCGCAGGCTCGATCGCATTGGTTGCTGTCTTTGGACGACAGACCGATCGCAGCGCCCAAGCAATCGCCTATGACGTCACCGAAGACCGTGTCGATACGGTTCGTGGCATCATACTCGCCGCAATTCCCGATGGCAAAGTCGTATTGGACGAACCGCAGCCTATCCCGATGTCTTTTGCCCTGGACGATCGGCCGATCCGCCATGTCCAACCGAAATCGATGGCCGAAATGGCGAGATTCAATCGCGACTTTGCCTCGGTCCACGATGGCAAACGGGCCTGCCAACTGCGACTGCCGATTCTGGGTGGGAAATCTCTTGCCGATACGTCCGATGACGCGTCTCTTGAATTTGAACGTGCCACCGTCGTTCGGGTCTTGGAGGGGCACGAGAGAATCATCAGTCTGCCCGATGCACTTTCGGACGTCTACAGCATTTCCAAGGTCGATCCGCTGCCGACCTTGGAGCCGAGTGACGAAGAGATCGGCGAACTGACTTGTGCGGATTTTTTTCGCGTGAATCCCGACAAGCTTTCGCTCACACAACTCTACGTTCTGGCCAGCAACGCGCGAGCGACCGGCGGAATGACGGCTTGTAAACGATTCGCTTCAAAGATCGTCGATAAATCGGCACAGGCCAGTAACGACAGCGAAAAACGAATGGCCATGGAAGGTTACATCTTGTGGATGATGTCGACGCCGGAACCGAGTGAGTCGATCACAATCGGCGACCAGGCCATCGAGTTTGCAAAGGCGAACAAACTTAACTTCGCATCGATCCTGCTGGCACGACTGGAACTGTGCCTGTCGTTGTCCGATCAAGACGGCTTTCGTCAAACGATCATGGACATCGAAAAGAATTACGGAACGGACCCGACGGTCATGGCGCGCGTCCAGCAACTGCTCATGCAGCTGGGCATCATTCGACCGGACGGATCACTGCGACATCAGCCCGCCGCGGCGCGAGGCCCACAACCGACCGAATTCACGCCGGCTGCACCGCTGGAAGAACGGTCCGGTGGAGTTTGGACGCCCGATTCAGCCAGCACGCCAAACCCGTCGGGCGGCCAAGGTGGCAGCAAACTCTGGGTACCGGGAATGGATTGATCCATTTCGATGGTTGAAACTTACGATCAAGACGAGCACTGGATGAGCCTCGCGCTCCAGTTGGCTGCGGGTGGACGTGGTCGGGTAGAACCCAATCCCATGGTCGGATGCGTATTGACCAAGAACGGGTCGGGAATCGCCAGCGGATACCACCGTGAATTCGGCGGCCGGCATGCCGAAGTCGAAGCGTTACTTTCGATGGTTTCGCCTCTCGATGCCAAAGGCGCCACAGCCTATGTCACCTTGGAGCCCTGTTGCCACCACGGAAAAACACCACCCTGTAGCGATGCATTGATTCGCGCCGGCGTGGCGCGTGTTGTCGTTGCAATGCGAGACCCCTATCCACAAGTCGATGGTGGCGGAATACGACAATTGCAAGACGCCGGGATCGACGTCACCGTCGGCGTGCTCCAACATGATGCCCAGGCTCTTAACGCTCCGTATCTAAAACGCGTGTCGACAGGTGTGCCATGGGTGATCGCAAAGTGGGCGATGACAGCCGACGGCCGAATCGCAACCGTTGCTGGCCAAAGTCAGTGGATCTCAGGGACGGCATCACGACAACAGGTCCACCAATTGCGCGCGCGAGTCGATGCAATTGTTGTCGGCATGGGCACCGTCGTGGCAGACGACCCAATGCTCAACGCACGATTGGCCGACTCCGAATCGGAAGAAGTTCGTCCTGCTCGCGTCGCAAAACGCGTGGTCCTGTGTCGTCAGAGATTGCCCGCTGCCGATTCCAAGTTGATCTTGACTGCCTCCGATTTGCCAACTTGGTTGATGGCTTCGCCACTGGTCGACGCGGCGGAATTGCGGCGATTAGAAGAGCGCGGTGCGGTCGTTTTTGAATTGACGACCGACGACCGGCGCGAGATGGTTCGTCAGTCACTACAGCGGCTAGGCGAACATTCGATGACAAATGTCATGGTCGAGGCCGGCCCCGAATTGTTGGGCAGTCTGATGGGCGACCAGCAGCACCCCTGTCTGATCGACGAATTCCACGTCTACGTTGGTGGGCTGCTATTCGGCGGTAAATCCGCGCCCGGTCCCGTCGCCGGTTCAGGCGTCGGCGCGATCGAATTGGCGCCAAAACTGAAGCTTCATCGGGTGGATCAATTCGACGACGATGTTCGAATGATTTACCGCCTAAACCGATCGTGAATGACGAAAATCGGTGTTAATCACACCATTCTTACCGGTTTCCATCAACTGATCTTTCGAGACAGCCGAATTTCAACTATTGGGCACTAAGGAAGGACCGAAAACGTTCCGTTTCGGTCTCCAAACGTGCAGATCTTCACACCCCAAACGTGTGAAAAGGATCGGTGAAGCGATGAGGTACACTTACCTGATTGCATTGGCCATCTTGATGGCGATGCCGACCGTGTCGACTCTTGCAGACGAGCCGACCGCCGATCAACGTCTCAAGGCCGCAGGGCAACCTGCTTGCCGCGCTCCCAAGCGGACCTGCCGCCCGAAACCCACCGGTGTTTTCTCTGAGTCAGGGCTTGTTCGTTTCCGATTGCTCTCCGGACGAATCGAAGTCGACCCGATGCGTTATCGCAAAGGTTCGCAAGAGCTAATCGAAGATGACTTCAGCGAATCCATCACGGTGTCGTCCACGCAAGGAGTTCCATCGGTTTATTACAGCTACCATGACGACTATCAACGAATTCAACTGGTTGCCGAACATGGAAAAGATCTGAGAATCGAATCGACGATCATTGCCACGGGCGAGCAAGGGGTTCTTCAACAATATGATGATGGCAACATCCACTGGAGCACCCGTCGCGACCCGAACAACGAATCCGAACTCGATCATGCAGTCAATGGTCCGACCCTGTTGCACATCGTCGGACAAGACGAACCCGGCATCCAGATTCATATTGAATCGTTGATCTCACGCATGTTGCGCGGACGCAGCATCATTGACATGACTCGTCGAACGGAGCAGTACTTGCAAGAAAACTCCGCCGAGTTGGCAGTAGTTTCTTCGCACCGCGTCGATGACTTGATTGAACAATTGAAGGCTGCGAAACATTCAAAGCGTCGGGCGGCCGCAACCGAACTGGCTCAATTGGGAACGAGCATCATTCCCTACTTGAAGAGCGCGTTGCAGCGAGATGACTTGGATGTCGAACAAGCCACGCGGATCAAGTCGCTGATTTCGCGATGCCCTCGTTTCGACGAGGACACACCGTCTTCGCTCGCGTGCCTGCTTTCTTCCGATCGGGATCACTGGCAAATCATGGCAAAGAAGATGGGCCATGAACAATGGATTGCCGCGAACGATCACATCCGCCGCTGCGGCCTGGACGCTCTGACTCGCTAGCACCACTATCGGACCGGTCACAATTCTTCCAGGAATGATTGGTTAAAAAGACCGGTAACAATTAATGGTTCCTATCTTCCTCCGTTGATTCGATCTGCCCTCGCGAGTGCAGATCCTCCGGCAAGCATTCGGATGATTCCGATTGAGAGGATGGGGCAAATTCCGATCGCAACAACGTCGTAGAGCAAATAGTACGTTTTGGACATCAACGTTACCCGTGCAGAGGACGGAAACTACCCCTTTCCCCTTTTTACGATCCCAATCCGGCTCGTCCGGCTTGAGATTGGAATTGGGAAGAAATGATCACATTCTTTCCGCGGAACAGTTGCGACGGCTGGGCCGACCGCTAACGATGTTACATTATGCCCGCCGAATTTGGCGTCCAATAATTGTCAACCACTTCATTGCGGACACGTGTGACATGAAAACGTTTGTTCAATCTGCTGCAGTAGCCACATTGCTTCTATTTGCATCAAGCGACCTGCCGAGCCAATACGTTTCGGGCCAGGAAGCATCGATCAAACGTCGCCAGCCGCAGCCGCAAGTCCGGTACCCGCTGGGCGCCGATTCGTTGCCCAATGACCAGGTACCCAAAGGCAGTTTGGAAGGACCCTATCTGTTCAAAAGCAATGTCATTGAAGACACCGTTCGCAAGTACTGGGTCTATGTCCCCGCACAATACACGGGTGACCAACCCGCATGTGTCTTGGTCTTTCAAGACGGCGCCCGCGCGATCAATCCAAACGGCGTTCTGCGCGTTCCGCAGGTGCTGGAAAATCTGATTGCCAAAAACCAGATTCCCGTCACGATCGGGATCTTTATCACTCCTGGGCAACGTGGTGACGAGTTCCCAGAAAGCATTGGAACCGGCAACCCGAACAATCGGGATCGCGAATACGATGTTCTGAATGACACCTACGCTCGTATGGTGATCGATGAAATTCTGCCTGAGGTCGGCCAGAAGTACAAACTGACCGACGACCCGGCAGGCCGTGCCATCGGTGGATCCAGCAGTGGAGCGATTTGTGCGTTTACGGTTGCCTGGGAAAGGCCCGATCAGTTTCGAAATGTCGTCAGCATGATCGGCAGCTACACCAACATTCACGGCGGACACGTCTATCCCGATCTGGTTCGGAAAGCAGACAAGAAACCGATTCGGATCTTTCTTCAGGACGGTGAAAACGACCTCCGCAGTCCCGACAATTTGGATCGTGATTGGTACTTGCAAAACCAAAAGATGGTCGCGGCACTGATGGAAAAAGGCTACGACATGGCGCATGTGTTCGGCAAAGGCGGACACTCGGATGATCACGGCGGCGCAATGTTACCGCAAATGTTGCGGTGGATCTGGCGTGACTACCCAGGCGTCCAGTCACCGGCCACCGATCTGGTTGCCGAAGCCGCCGCGATCGCTCCTGAAATCGATGAGTTGTATCCCGGATACGACAAGGATGCCAACCTCGACCCCAGTGGAACGTACACTTGGGAACGTCGCTTCGGTAACGTCACATCCACCAGCACGCTTCGTCTTGCTTTCGTCGACGGCAAACTGAGTGGTGAATATTCAGTTCAACGTGGCGACGCCGACCCGACGTCGACTCCGATCATCAACCCGGTCATGGACGGAAACAAAGTCGTGTTTGACGTGACCGTCCCATTTGGAAACCGAGATTTCAGCTTCACATTGGCCGGCGTCGTATCAGACGAAGGGATCAACGGTTGGCAAATGATGGATTTCGGCGGCCAAAATCGCGATAGCCGTTGGAATGCCAGTCGTGGTCGATAATCGAATCGGCGTTGTGCTGGGCGAAAGCAATGGCACCCCCGTGGTGAAAGGCATGTCGATGATCGAACAATTCGGTCACGCCGTCCTTGCCGCCCCGGATCGAGTGCGTCTGCAGGGCGGAGTCGGCTCGTCCGGGTGTGCGTTGAGGCGCGCCTCGATTCGTGGCGGTTGATCAGGTCTGTGAATTGTGGTGTTTCGGCGATCGCAATGGCCGGGAACGGTTCGGCACACGGTTTGCCGCATGAATCGGTTCGGTATCCCCAACGGTCTCCAACCAAACGCGCGGAACGATGAGCAACGAAACCGAACTATCAGAAACCGACGCAATCAAACTGGTCATCGCTGACGGCACGGCGATGGATTACATCGACGTTGTTGACGCTGTTGAAAAACGATTTCGAATCAAAACGTCGTCGGCGGTGGTGGAACAAGTACACCACGAAATGATGAAAGCTCGAACCGATGCCAAAGAGCATTTGAAGCCTCGGATGGCCCTTGAAATGGCATCTCAGATTCCTGTCCGCAAAGAACAGCAAATTCCTACGTCGTCACCAAAGTCCACGGAAACTCCGGTGACGGATCCGATGGCGCTGGCGTTGCAGTTCGTTAAGTCGGTCGGTGGAATGAAACACGCGAAACAGGCGTTGGCTGATTTGGAAGCGATGCTGCGAGAATGATGCGATCAGGTCAAGCCTTTGATTTGCCGTAATTGAAGCGTGTCGATGATCTTGTCGTCGGCCAACGCGTTTGTAATGACGACCAACCAGTCTCCGGGCTTGCACCAACCTTTGTTTTTCAGTTGGCCCAGCGAGTTCTGGATCGTTTGTTCCGGGTCATCCGAAAAATCCATCAGGAAAGGTTCGACGCCCCAAGGTAACATCAGTTGATGGAATGTATTTGGGATATCGGTAAAGGCATAGATTGGAACCTCACCGGCGCGCATCGCCCCGAGCACATAGGCCAAGAAACCGCTTCGCGTGAAGACGACGACGCCCGAGTGTCCGATTTCTTTGGCCAACGCAACTGACGACCGGAGCATCTTGGATTTAGGCGTGTACAGTTGGATCCGCGCGTTGATCTGGCCATTGATGGACGGTTCGATGCTGCCGACGATGTTTTTAAGCACTTCGACGGATTCCAGTGGATACGATCCAGTGGTCGTTTCGCCAGACAACATGATCGCGTCGGCTTGCTCACGCACGGCGTTGCAAACGTCTGAAATTTCGGCGCGAGTCGGAATCGGGGAGTGAATCATCGACTCCAAAAGGTGAGTCGCAATGATGACCGGCTTGCCTTGTGATTGGCATGCCTTGACCAACTCGGTTTGGACCAGCGGAAGTTTGTGGTATTCGATTTCGATCCCCAGGTCACCGCGCGCGACCATGACACCATCGGTTTCGCGAATGATCTCAGTCATGTTGCGAACTCCGGCCTGATCTTCGATCTTTGCGATTACCCGTGCTTCGCAATGGAGTTCCTTTAGAAAGTCACGCAGCGTCACGATGTCCGCGGCTTGGCGAACGAACGAGAGCGCGACAAAGTCCAACCCGGCTGCGACACCGGCGCGAAGATCGGCCTCATCTTTCTCCGTCAGCGCCGGAAGGTTGACTTGCGTCCCCGGTAAATTGATGTGTCGGCGCGAACCGAGCGTCCCGGGCGTGACGATTTCCAATGTCACGCAAGAATCGGTTTTTTCGAGCACGCGAGTTCGAAGCAGCCCGCTATCGATCAAGACCGTCGCACCAACTTCGACATCACAGGGCAGATCGGGATAATTCACAGAGACACGGTAGATGCCATCGTCCTGCGATTCAAAAGGCCCGGTGTGAAGTTGCAATCGATCTCCCACTTTCAATTCAACGGGCGATGGGATCGGCCCCGTCCGCACTTCGGGCCCTTTCACATCCATCATGACGGCCACTTGCCGGCCGACGTTATTGGATGCCTGACGAATGCGGCCAATGATTTCGCCGACCCACTCCACGCTGCCATGGGCCATATTCAGGCGGATGATGTCGACGCCGGATCGGATCAATTCCTGCAGCATCTCCAACGATTCCGTCGCCGGCCCGATCGTCGCGATGATCTTGGTGTGCCGAAATCGGCGGCGGGTATCGGACGACATCATACGAAACCTTACGATCGTGACGGATTGGCCGGAAGCATCTTCAAAGTCACTAAGTTTGCCGGGCTGTTAGGTCAAAGCAATGCGGGAAAAATTGTTGGCGTGATCCCAACCGTGTTTCGCCTGTTAGCGTCCCCCAAATCGACATTCGGGTCGCTGCTTTTGTGTCCACCATTGTTTTTTGTGGTCTGTCGCTCTTCGGTCAGCCACGTACGGAGGCTTTTTGTTTTATGAGGACTATCGCGTCTTAATTCGCGCCTTCGCCCTGAACGATCGTGTAAATTAGACATCCTCTCGTCTCGGTATACCTTTTCAGACCTTCTCGTCAGGAGTCGATTCGATGACCGAAAGAAGTGGCCTTTTCGAGGCGATCCCCGGTCTGGGATGCGTCATTCTTCTGATCGCTCTCTGGACGCCCGGTGCCACGGCATTAGCCCAAAATCAGCCGGAAGCGGCGGAGGAGACATCAAACTTGTCTGCCTCCGCAATTGCGGACCTGTCCAGCGACAAGTTTGCCCGCCGACAAAACGGATACCGGTTGCTGATCCAAGGCGGCGCCGATTCGATTCCCGCCTTGGAGCAAGCCGCCGCCGGAAACGATTTGAATGTCGCCGAACGATGCGTTAAAGCACTCGTTGAAATCGCTTCCGATGCCGAAACCAAAGACGTGGTGATCAAATCGCTCGAACGCCTTTCGGCCAGCGAGTCCACGAAGATCGCGACCTTTGCGAATACGGAACTCAGGCAGCTGACAATGACCGACGAAGAGCGTGCCGTTGAAGCGCTTGAAGCCGCCCAAGTCAGAATTCATCGAGACCAAAATGGCGATCCCTATTCGGCTACGATCATGCGTGACGAAGATGCTTACTGGCTGCAATACCTTCCGAAGCTACGGTCTGTCAGTTTGATGCAAGCAGGCGTCGGCGATCAAGCGATCAAGTTTATCACCCGATGTGATCAAGTTCAAAGTGTGTCGCTGTTTCAAACCTCGGTTACCGACCAAGGGTTAACGCTCTTGCCGGACTTTAAATCGTTGACAACGATTTCTCTGTCCGGTGGAACCTTCTCCGCCGACGGAATTCGGTCGCTGCGGAACGTTCGAAACCTGCGGTCGTTCATCTGGATGGCCGAAATCGACGAACAGCAACTCGATGCGGTTGGAGACCTACAGCAAATCTCTAATCTGTCTCTGTCCAACGTTAATTTGACTGAAAAAGTGGTGGATGTCGTCAACGGCCTTAAACAGTTGAGCAGCCTATCGCTTTCTCTATCGGATCTGTCGGATGATCAATGCGAATCGCTCGCAAAGATCAAGGTTGCGACTTCAATTTCGCTGATGCGTGCGACAAATATCTCCTCGACCGGATTGTCAAAGTTAACCGCGATGAACCTCCGCTCATTGATGGTCTATCGGGCTTCATTAACAGATGACGATATGCCATTGATCGGAGCCATCACGTCACTGACCACGTTGTCGATTTCTGATTCGCCCATCACCGACGATGGACTGCAACATCTGGAAACGCTTACCAATCTGCACTACTTGAACCTGCGCGGTACGCAAGTTACGGAAGAGGGTGGCGCTCGGTTGAAGGAAAAATTGCCCGGATTGCGAACGATCCGAATCGATTCCCAGGGGATCGGCGGCATCGCGCAACGGCCGGCGATGAATCAAATTCCGTACAGCATCATGGAATACACCGGCAAAAAGAACGTTCACATGCGAACCGCATTGACCGAAGCGCTTTTGGAAAAGTTGAAAGCGGAAAAAGACATTCACACCGTTTTCATGATTCGTGCGGGGGTGACCGACGGCCAGATCAAACTGATTGCCCGGTTACCGATCAAGGGTCTAGTTGTCAGTTCCGGCGACGTCACAGATTCCGGCCTGGACGCCCTGCGGAAACACGAAACACTTGAATCGCTGACCGTGACGTCATCGCAAATCACCGACGCATCGACGGACACGCTGAGTGATATTCCCGGTCTATCAAAACTGTGGATTCATCAGGCACGATTCACCGACGCAGGGGTCGAAAAACTGATCGCCGCTTTGGCTCGCAATGACAGGATGACATGGTTGAAGCTAAGCAACTGCCCTCAGCTTTCCAATGACGCGCTGGCGAATATCGCCGAGTTGTCGTCACTGGAAAAATTGGACGTCAGCGACAACCCAAGCGTCAACAGTATTGTTTTGCGTCATATCCGCAAAATGCCGAATCTTACCGAAGTCCGGCTTGGCGGTACGACGGTGGAACCCGAAGACATGCATCACCTCGCCACGCTGAAGCTGGAGAAACTCTATCTCTCCGAATCAAAACTAGGTCCGGGCGTCGCCGCGGCGATTGTTGATTCTTGCCCTGGGCTGAGATATCTGGGGTTGGCCAAGACCAACGTAAGCGATGCAGACATGACTTCCATCGGAAAACTGGGACAACTGGAATGGTTATGGCTCTATGAGACGCGCGTCAGTGATGACGGGCTCGCAAAATTGGATGGGCTGACCAAATTGGATCACGTTTATGTCGATGCAGCGTCGGTCAGTCGAGACGCCGAAGAACGATTTAAAGAAAAACATCCCGGCGCGACACTGCAAAGGCAGTGATCGGCGTCAATCGAATTGAGCGGAAAACAAGACGCTTCGCGCTAATCGCCAGCGCTTAGGTCAGCCTCTCCGAAGCTGATGCCGGCGACGCAGCGGTTCTTTCGAGTCTCGGAGAGACTCGACTACGTGACTTACCGACGGATTCGCAACCACATACGGCTATACGGTTTGATATTTGGAATGGTGGTGACTGGCGAGAAGAGCTTGAAAGAAGGCTGTTGTTCGACTATTTCAGGCGAAACAGACGAGAGCCGGTGCGGACAATGAATCCGTCCGGCAGCGCCGCGACGCCATATTGAATTTCCCCGCCGAAGCCGCCCGAGCCGCCGTCTCCGCCGGCTTGCCACAGGCGGTTTTCTGCGATCGTTGTCTGTTCCCCGCCCGTTTTCAGAACGGTCGTGACGCCATCTTTTCCAAAGAAAAACACATTGTCACCAACGCCGATCGGTGTCGCCCAATTGCTCTCGGCCATCCGCGCCGTGTAGGAGGTTTCACCGGTTTTTAGGTCGACGCAAAAGACAACGCCCGCACGGTTGGTGAAATAGGCATGGCCCCGATACCCAATCGGTGAACCAAACGAACTGGTGACTTTGTCGTTAATCCAAACAACCCTGGGTTGGTAACCGTCGTTCGTTTTCTCAATTTTCATCAACAGATTCGATCGCGCGGCACCTTCGCCGGACTCGCCGTTGCGACCTGGGGATGCACCGACCAAGAAGGAATCTTCGCCGACCGGAACGGGACTTGCCACAGTGTTTCCACCCACTTCGTCGTACGTCCACAGCAATTCACCATTGTCAGGCGCATAGCCGTCGATGGTCCCAGCGGACGAGACAACAATTTGCGGCTCACCCTGTACCGAAACGATCATCGGTGACGTCCATGCGGTGCGGCTGGTCCTGTCCGATTTCCAAATCGTTTCACCAGTTTGCTTGCTGATCGCAGCGATGTATGACGGACCGTCGTTGTCGGCCAATACGATGATTCGATCCTCCAACTGCGCGAGCGACCCGCCCAACCCAAACTGACCTGCGAACCGACCGTAGTCTTTCAGCAGATCACGCTGCCAGCGTACATTTCCGTCGTTTTCTAATGCAATCAGGTTTCCGCTTTCAAAAAACGCAAACACGCCATTGGGGTCGGCGGCCGGTGTGGGTGCCGCGCGGCTTGTGTAAACGTCATTTTTAACCTGCAAACTGCTTGCCGACTCATGGCGCCAACGTTCTTTTCCAGTGGCCAGATCAACACAGACGACGCGATTCGTTTCTTTCATCGGGCCATCGATCGACGTCACGTAGATTCGATCGCCGACCACAACCGGGCTCGATTGGCCATGTCCGTCCAGCGGCGTTTGCCAAAGAATCCCGCTCTGGTCGGACCACTTTGTTGGCGGTTGAAAGCCGGCAGACTCCGCCCGCTGTTGTCCGCCCAGAAATGCCGGCCAATCCGCATGTCCCATCGTCGCCGATGACAACAGGAAACCGAGGAATAGAAGAAGGTGACGTTGCATCGTAAACCTGTCAAAAGACTTTTGCGTCAAAGAGGAGGTAGCTGCCGCAACCAAGTCTACCAGAGCGCGCCGGGACCTGTGGGACGCTGCGAGAGCGAATCGCGAGTACTTCATTCAGATTAAATTTTAGAGTAGCGGAACTCGTGCGTGAG
>JAGQPO010000136.1 GCA_020426665.1 Planctomycetales bacterium | reverse complement strand
TCGCAAATCTGTCGGGTGACCAGGTGGGCGAAGATGAATCCCCGCGTGTTGCGCTGGTCAAGTGGTTGACCGATCCGGCGAACCCGTTGACTGCGCGTGTCGAAGTCAATCGGATTTGGCAGCATCATTTCGGAACCGGGCTTTCTTCAACGCCCAACGATTTTGGAGTGATGAGTGACGATCCAACCCATCCGGAGTTGCTGGATTATTTGGCCGATGAATTGATGCAAGGGGGATGGAGTACGAAACGTTTGCATCGGATGATTGTCATGTCCAATGTTTATCGTACCGCGGGCACACGGCCCACAGACGAACAACGTCGCAGTGAGTGGGATCAGGCAGTATCGATTGATCCCGACAATCGGTTGCTCAGCCATTTTCCACGCCGTCGATTGTCGGCCGAAGCGATCCGCGACGGATTGTTGGCCGTCAGTGATTCGTTGAATTACAAAACTGGCGGGCCTGGCGTCATGCCTCCGTTGCCCGCTGAGATGGTCAAGACATTGTTGTCCGGGCAATGGAAGGTGACGCCATCGCAAACCGAGCACGATCGACGCAGCGTTTATTTGTTTGCCAGACGTAATTTGCGATTTCCATTTTTCGCAACGTTCGACCGACCGTCCGCGGATCAACCCTGTGCGCGTCGCGACCAATCAACAACGGCGATTCAATCGTTGATGTTGTTGAATTCGGAATTGATGATGCAGGCGTCTGAGCGGCTGGCAAGAGCTGTTTCTCGCGACAACGCCGATGTCGAAACGCAAATTCGGTCGCTCTACCAGCGTCTCTATTCACGTTTTCCCAATCCGAATGAACTGGCATCGGCAAAGGGATTCCTTGCGACCGACGCGAGTTTGAAGGATCTTTGTCGCGCGATGCTGAATTCGAACGAATTCTTGTACGTGGATTGATTGGGCGGCTTCGATTGATTGGGCGGCTTCGGGCGCTGATTCTGCAAAAGCGTCGGCAGGAGTCGCGAGTTACTGCGGATTGGCAATCCTAGACAAGGCAGGGGCACTTTGACGCGTGTGCGTTGGCGACCACCCGGCCGGAGTGGGCATGGGGCACTCGGGCAGCCGTTTACGGTAATCAACTTCCAAACTTGCTATCCATCGTCGCGTTGGGGTTGGTTATACTGAATGTCCCTCCACCCCTCCTTCCCACCTTCGGTCCTGCCTGCCATGTCAGATCGCGCCATCGCGAAGTTGACGTTTCTTCACGCTGCGATCGCAGTTGTGGCGTTGTCAGCGGTGTGCCAAAGCGGGTTGGCTGCGGACCCTTCACAGCCCGATCGGCCGGCCGAGTTTGATGTCCCGGTCAGTTTCGATTTGGATATTCAGCCGATTTTGGCGGCCCACGGGTGCAACGCAGGCGCTTGCCACGGCAAACAGCGTGGACAAAACGGGTTTCAGCTGTCTCTGTTGGGTTTTGATTCGGACTTCGATTACGACTCCATCGCCAGGCAGTCTCGAGGGCGACGTTTGACGATCCGATCACCGGAGTCCAGCTTGTTGATCCAAAAGGCGACGGCCGAGTTGCCGCACGGCGGCGGGCGAAAAATCGAGATTGGCTCGATGGCCTATCAGACGATTGTTGCCTGGATCGGCCAGGGTGCGCCGCGGACGTTGCCCGATGAGCCGGCGCTGGAAAACGTTGAACTTGCACAAACGGAGTTCTCTCTAAAACCTAGTGACGTTGGCCAATTGTCGGTTGTCGCGCATTACAGTGATGGAAGCACGCGCGACGTCACCGGGATGACCGGCTATCTTTCCAACGAAGCCGCGGTGGTGTCCGTTGATTCGACCGGAAAACTCACCGCCGGAGCATTTCCCGGCGAAACGGCCGTGATGGCTCGGTACATGAATCACATTCGCGTGGCGAACGTCAGCATTCCTCGCGCGGAGTTGTTGCCCGACGGGTTTTACGACACGAAGCCTCGCGCAAACTTCGTTGATGACTTGGTCTATGAAAAACTGGCGCAGCTACAGATCCAGGCCTCGGCTCCGGCGACCGAGTCAGAGTTTTTACGTCGCGTTTACACCGATGTGATCGGCCGGTTGCCGTCGGCAAGCGAAGCACGCGAGTACCTGGAGTCGACCGATGCCGAGAAGCGTGAACGGTTGGTCGATCGTTTGCTGGATCGACCCGAGTACATCGATTATTGGGCCAACCAGTGGGCCGACTTGCTTCGTCCCAACCCCTATCGAGTCGGAATCAAGGCCGTTTTGAATTACGACAATTGGATTCGACAGCAGTTTCGCGAAGACGTTCCCTACGACGAATTTGTTCGTCGGTTGGTGACCGCCAAGGGCAGCACGTGGCATAACGGTGCGGCGACGATGTTCCGCGACCGACGCAGTCCCGATGAAGTTGCCACACTTGTCAGTCAGCTTTTCTTGGGCGTTCGATTGGAGTGCGCGAAATGTCATCATCATCCGTTTGAAAAATGGAGCCAGCATGACTTTTATTCGTTCGCTGCATTCTTTGGAAAAGTGGGCCGCAAGGGAACTGGTTTGTCGCCACCGATTTCCGGCGGCGAAGAGATCGTTTACGTCTCGACCAAAGGCGACGTCACCCATCCCGTAACGGACGAAGTGTTGGAGCCGACACCGCTGTTCGGCCGGGCCGACATCGTCGAAGGTTCCGATCCACGCGAGGCTTTGGCTGATTGGATGACATCGCCAGAGAACGAGTATTTTGCACAGGTTCAAGTCAATCGGGTATGGTCACAACTGATGGGACGCGGGATCGTTGAACCGGTGGATGATCTTCGCAGCACCAACCCGCCGACGAATCCAGCGTTATTGAGTGCGTTGGCGGAGAGATTTCGGCAGTCGGGGTTCGATCAGAAAGAACTGATCAAAATGATCGTGTTGTCCAATGTTTATTCAACCAGTTCCGTTCCCAACACATCCAACGCCGGCGACCGTTTGAATTACTCGCGGCACTACCGGCATCGCATGAGGGCCGAAGTGCTGGCCGGCGCGGTGGACGATGTGACCGAAACGTTTGAATCGTTTTCGGCGCTCGCACCGGAGTCACGTGCCAACCAGGTGTGGACCCATCGGATCGAGTCGGTGTTTCTGGATACTTTCGGTCGGCCGGATGAAAACAAGGATCCGCCCTG
The DNA here is from genome assembly GCA_020426665.1 of Planctomycetales bacterium. Lineage (GTDB taxonomy): Bacteria > Planctomycetota > Planctomycetia > Pirellulales > Pirellulaceae > Stieleria. The sequence continues at coordinate 8,103 of JAGQPO010000136.1, read as the reverse complement.
TGAGCGGGTCACCGATTCGTCGGTCACCCAGACGTTGCATTTGATGAATGCTCGACAGATTGACGGTCGGATACGAAGCGATACGGGGCGTGCCGCGAGGCTGGCGGCCGATAAGTTGTCGCCGGTCGAGATCGTCGACGAATTGTACTTGGCGATCTTTTCCCGTTTTCCGAATGATGACGAACGACAATACTGCGAGGCATTCATTTCCTCGGCTGGTGAAAACCGACGCGGCGTGATTGAAGACCTGATGTGGGCGATGGTGAATTCGCCTGAGTTTATTATTCAAAACTGATGAACCATGGCTAAGACTTGGACAAATTGCGAAGGCCTGACCCGGCGAGACGGATTGAAACTGGGGCTCGGTGGTTTGATTGCCGGTGGCCTTTCGGGCGCGCTCGGGGCTCGTCGCGTGCACGCATCCGATTCGGCGATACCAAAGCGGCGTCACTCCCAAGCCGATGCCTGTATTCTGGTTTGGCAGGACGGCGGGCCCAGTCACTATGAAACCTTTGATCCCAAACCCGACGCACCGGTCGAGATTCGTGGGTCCTATCAGCCGATCGCGACCAAGACGCCTGGAATCCAGTTCGCCGAGCCGATGAAGAAGTTGGCGGCGATCAGCGATGACTTGGCGATCGTTCGTTCGATTCGGCACGACCAGGGCAACCACGGCGCCGGGAACCATTACATGATGACCGGCGCACCGCCTCGCATCCCCGTCGGGTGTGGGGCGTTCGTCAGTTTCCATCCCAGTTTGGGAAGTGTTGTTTCGCAACAGATCGGCGCGCCCCACGGAATCCCCGCGTATTTCTCGTTGCCCCGAATGTCGCGTTCGGGCGGACCCAATTTTTTGGGCAGCAAGTACGCACCGTTTGTCGTCCCAGACAGCCCCAACAGTTCCAGCTTTCAAGTTCGTGACGTCACTATTCCCAGCGCATTGACCGAACAGCGGTTTGCATCGCGTCAAGAGATTCGCAAGCATATCGACACAATGATGCGATTCAACGACGCTTCGGTTGCCGACCCTGCGCTGGCCGTCGACGAATTTTACCAGCAGAGCATGCAAATCATCAGCAGTAAAGAAGCTCAAGCTGCCTTCGACATTCACCAGGAATCCGATTCCGTGCGTGATGCTTACGGGCGCGACACGTTCGGGCAACAAGCCTTGTTGGCACGGCGACTGGTTGGTGCAGGCGTTCCGTTTGTCACGCTTTATCACGGCGGTTGGGATCATCACACGGATATCTTTAAATCTCTCGATTCGAAACTGCCGCCGTTCGAGTCGACGATAGCCGCGTTGGTTTCAGATTTGAAACAGCAAGGCATGCTGGAACGCACGTTGGTGGTCGTGTTGGGAGAATTTGGTCGCACTCCCAAAATCAACGATCGGGGCGGCAGGGACCATTGGTCCAACGCGATGAGCGTGATGTTTGCAGGTGGTCAGACGCCCGGTGGCCAAGTCGTCGGGGCGACCGATCGTCAAGGTTACGCCGCCGTGCAGCGTGTTCTGTCGCCCGAAAATTTTGTGTCCACGATTTATCAAAAGCTGGGGATCGATCCGGGGCAGGTGATGTACACGGCGGAAGGACGCCCAACGCACTTGGTCAGCGATGCAACACCGATCGAAGAGTTGATGGGTTAGTGGTCATCGTGTCGCGATATCCGTTTAAACCTGAAGTGGGCCGCCTTTGTCGTTCGCTTTGGATACTAGTATCTGGTGTTTTGCTGGTGTGTGGATTCAGCACACGGGCGGCAAATGCCCAAGTCCAGTTGGACCGCTTTTTCCCACCGGTGGTTGCCGCCGGAACGCAGACGCTGGTGACTGCCGAGGGAAAGTTTCCCAGTTGGCCGCCGAAGGTGTTTTGCGATTCTCGCCATGTGACAATCACTGCGGAAAAAGACTCTGGGAAAATGACCGTTGACGTTTCCGGGGAATCGCCGCCGGGCGTCGCGTGGGTTCGTCTGTATGACGACGATTCGGCGACCAATTTGGTGCCGATTGTCATTTCGCCCGTTGCGGTCGTTTCGGAAAGTGAACCCAACGATAAACGTTCCGATGCAAACGTTGTTTCTGTTCCGGCGGTTGTTGCCGGACGTTTGTCCAAAGGCGGCGACAGCGATTCGTTTCGAGTCTCGATCAAGGCCGGACAGACGTTCGTTGCGACTGTCATGGCCCATCGAGTGTTACGATCGCCGATGGATGCTGTATTGCAATTGACGGATCTTCGGGGCAACGTGCTGTTTCAATCCGATGACGAACGTGGATTGGATCCGCAGATTGTCTATTCCACCGACGTCGATCAAGAAGTCTTGTTACGCGTGTTCGCGTTTCCAGAGACTCCCAACAGCACGGTCGGGTTTGGCGGATCTGCCGCATTCGTTTATTCAATCGATGTCACCACCGGGCCCTCACTGGATCACGTTGCCGGATCGCAGAATGCCGCTGTTCCCTTTGGGTTCAATCTTCCTGACGAATGCATGGTCTCGGTGATCGATCCCACATCGATCTCGCCGGCCGTTGCATTTGTTCCGGGAGCGTTGGGATGGTCGTGGTTGCCATCGGCCGATCCAGCGACGGAACCCGCAACTGATCCCGCCACCCAGCACGTGTTGCCGGGACAGGTATTTGACGGAACGGTACCGGCCGTCTTGTATGGGCACATTGCCAGGCCCGGTGAAGTTCAACATTTTGCGTTTGCCGCGGACAAAGGCGTCAAGTATCGCGTGGAAGTTAAATCCAAGTCCGACGGCTTTCTGCTTGATTCGACACTGACCATTGCGGATCAGAAGTCCGGTGATGTATTGGCCAGCAATGATGATGTATCGCGCAACGTCTATGATGCCGGGGTTGATGTCACCGCCAAGGATGACGGGGTGATCGACGTCGCGCTCTCCGACGCACTGGGCGGATTTGGTCCGCACCACTATTTTCAACTGTCGATTCACCCTTCCCGTGCGAGTTGCCGTCTTTCGCTTGCAGCCGATCATTTTGTTGTCAAGCGTGACAAGCCGCTTGAAGTGGCCGTCGCGATTGATCGTGTAAACGGGTTAAACGAAAAAGTTCGCATCACCGCAACCGGATTGCCGCCCGGGATCACCGCCGAGCCTGTGATTTCGGAACCAAAAGGCGGCACGGCAAAGTCGGTCAAACTAAAGTTAGTCGCGTCACAGGGCGCGGCTGGACACGGCAGTTTTCATGTGGTCGGATCTTTGTTGGGTCCCGACGACCAACCCACCGGGGCAACGGTTGATGCGACATTCAGCCTGCGTCCGGCGGTTTCGATCACTGAATTCTGGTTAACAACGGGCGAGAAATAAGCGTCCGATCTCTTTTACGGCTCCACCTATTTCGACCGAACAAGCAATACCATGATCACAAGACTGATTCGATCTTTATGGGGGGCGTCCGACGGAAAGCCGGTCGTTACAACGTTTGCGCTGTTGATGTTGTTCGCAGGACTGCGATCCGCCGTTGCCGAAACGCTTCCGATCGAATCGTTACCCGACGACCGCGACGTGTTGTTCAGTCGCGATATCGCACCGGTGCTGAAAAAGAATTGTGTCGCTTGCCACAACGTTGGCAAGGAAGAGGGAGGCGTGAATCTCGAATCGGTGGACAAAATGACGTCGTCTGATGTTGACGATATTCTGGTGCCTGGAAAGCCTGACGCCAGCCGGTTGTTCTTGCTTGCGTCTCATGCTGATGATCCCGTGATGCCTCCCGAAGACAACGACGTTTCGGCATCTAATTTTGCACCGATGGAATTGGCGCTGCTGCGTCGTTGGATCGAAAAGGGCGCACCGGTGGATCAAGCGATGGACAATCCCAGTCCACAGGTTTGGCAACCGCTTCCGACTGCTTTGCAAACCGTTTACGGGGCGGCGATGACCGATGACGGCAGATTGGCTGCGATCAGTTACGGAAACCAAGTCCGCTTGTTCGGAACAAAGTCGCCCCGACCAATCGGCGTCTTGGAACGGTTCGATGGCACCCAAACGAAACCGGCGCACGACGACTTCGTCCAGGATCTGTTTCTGGATTCAAACGGACGCCGCGTTGTATCGTCGGGGTATCGTAGCGTTACGGTCTGGGAAATGAACGCTTTCGAAACAATACCTGTCCCGAAGATTGATCTGGCCGATGACTTGGCTGTGTCGCTGAATCGTCGTGGCGATTACGTCGCGGCTCTGTCGCGCCGGGGCGAGTTGAGTGTTGCCGAAATCGGAAAAGAGCGGTGGCAATGGATGAAAGGGTTTGATTTGCCGGAGGTCTTCCAGGGCGACCATCGGCCGAACGTTCGGCTGGCGGTCGCGGTCGATGGTCGCCAGGTCGCGATCGCGTGGGACAAGACGATTCGAATTGTCAGGACCGATGCGATTGCTGCCGAAACCATTGACGTGCCCAATCCAATCACATCGATTCTATGGCGTGCCGACGGACGGCTGGCGGCGGCAGACGACGCAGGACAGGTAACGTTTTGGACACGTGAAGGCGATGTGTGGACCGCAAAGAATCACGCCGCGTTCGATCAACCGGTCGTTCGGATTGATGTGTCAATTGGCGAGCCGGAACGTTTTATCGCGATGGATGCAACCGGTAAGGTCGCGATGTGGAACGGTGCCACGCAATCCTTTGATGATGCTGGAAAGTTGCCGGCACCGGCCGTGTCCGCATCGTTGTCTGCTGCTGGCGATTCGATTTGGGTGACAACGGCAGAGGGTGGCTTGGCACAATACATCATTGCCGACAAGAAACTGATCGAAGCGGCTAAGACGGACCCCGTTTCGGCGGCCCATTCGGATGCCGACAACTGGATCACACTCGTCGGGGAACGATTGGTTGCGGCACAGGACAGCGACGTCAAACAGGCCGAAGCAAACGTGAAAGCCGAAAACGAAAGCATCGAAAAGTTCACGAAAGACATCGAATCAAAAACGACGCTGCGCGACGAAAAACAGAAAGCCCTTGACGAGGCAAAGAAAGCGGCTGAGACGGCGTCGATGAAACTTTCCGAAGCCAAATCGGTTGAACAATCCGCGAACGAAAATCGGAGTCGGCTGACAGAGTCGATCAAAGCGATCGGAGCGAAGGTATCCGAGTTGGAGGCGGAGCTTGCAAAGTTAAAGGCGGAGCAAGCATCCGCCGAAAAGGAACTCGCCGCGATTCCCGATGCAAAAAAATTGGCCGATGACGTCGCGGCTGCAACGCAGGCCGCAACCAAATCGGATGAGGAGAAAGCGAAAAAGGAAAGCGAACTGAAAGACGCGATCGCAGCTCTCGAGTTGGCCGAAGCGACAAAGGTTCGCGGCGCGAAGCGGCTGGACGGTTTGAATGCCGAACTGCAACGACGCCGACAGGTGTTGGACCAGGCCAAGGCAGACCAGGAAACGCGTAAAGCCGCGGAGGCGAATTCAAAGGCGGCTCGAGATCGGTCGCACGCCACCGACGCGACGCTGGTCGTGATGTCCGGCGGCGCTCGCGTCATGACGCGAGCCGAATTGTCGGGCGACAATGATTCTGGATCAAAGCCCGGAGCCTGGAGTCTATGGTCTGGTGCTGGAGATTGGTTGGCCGAGGTGCCCAATCTGCCGACCGAGGGAAAAGTCGTCGCTGCCGGCGACGATTATCTGTTGCTGGCCGACGCCGATGGGACGACACGCGCGATGAAACCGGCGACTCGTCTTTGGCGCCAGACTCGGACCATCGGATCATCGACGGGGGAGAGTCCGTTCGCAGACCGCGTCTTGTGTGTTGATATGGATCCGTCGGGCAATCTTCTGGCAACCGGCGGCGGCCAGCCCTCACGTGCCGGAGAACTGATGATCTGGAATGCGACCGATGGTGCATTGGTTCGTAAAATTGAAAACCCGCATGATGATACGGTTCTGTGTGTCCGGTTTTCACCAGATGGTAAAACGCTAGCCAGCGGCGGAGCCGATCGGATGGTAAAGCTGTGGGACGTGGAATCGGGCGAACTACTGAAAACACTGGAAGGTCACACACATCACGTCACCGCGATTGCTTGGAACGTGAACCAGCGACAACTGGCGAGCGGGTCGGCCGATGAGTCCGTTAAAATATGGGACCTCGAATCGGGGCAGTCGACACGCACCATCAGCGGGCTGAAAACCGAAGTGACGAAGTTGGTCTATGTCGGTCGCGATGATCGGATCGGTGTCGTGGGCGGTGACAGTTACTTCCGTGTTTATCGGACCGACAATGGGGCCCGAGAGACCAATGCCAAGGTGGTTGGTGGTTACCTGTACGCCCTGGACGCAAACCGCGATGGAAGCCAATTCGTCATGGGTGGCGCGGATGGTGTGGCGGTCTTGGTTGACAAGTCGGGGAAACAACAGCTTGAATTTTCCGCGGGTGATTGAAAAGTTGGACGCGCCGCCGAAAAGCCAGTAAACTGGAGGTCCCTCCTGATGATGATGGATCATCGCACCTCCCCCGCTGCGGCCTCCTTTCCGCCGCAGCCCCCCTCCCGCCGCAGCTTTGTCCGACCATGCGATTAACGCGAAAATTAACCTGCAACGGTTTCGGAAAACCTAACTCAATGGTGACTTTGTGGGCCGTTGTCGTCGTGATTGCGATCTGCTGCCTATCCGAGTCATCTTTCGCGGGGGATGGCGAAGATGTGGGTCCCGATGGGCCGGTCAGCTTCGTTAACGATATTGTGCCTGTGCTGACCAAAGCGGGTTGCAACGCGGGAGTTTGTCATGCCAAGGCTGGTGGCGGGCAGAACGGTTTCCAGCTTTCTTTGTTGGGCTTTGAACCGGATGAGGACTATCGTCATCTGGTACTCGAGGGCAGAGGTCGCCGCTTATTTCAACTCGATCCGCCACGCAGTTTGTTGTTGGCAAAGGCGTCGGGAGACGTGCCACACGGCGGCGGAGTCCGGCTGGAAAAGGACTCGCAAAACTATCGAACTCTGTTGCGATGGATCGATGCCGGTTCTCCGTTTGGATCGCCCGACGAGCCCCGATTATTGTCGATTCGGACCGAGCCGTCTGACGGGACGTTGCAGCAAGGCGAAAGTCTGTCGCTAAAGTTAATCGCAGCGTTTTCCGACGGGACCACGCGTGATGTCACGGCGACGTCATTGTTTGAATCAAATGATTCGGCGATGGCAACTGTTTCCGACGTGGGTCTGGTGACCGCAATGGATCTTCCCGGCAAAGTGTCTGTGATGGTTCGGTACCAAGATCGTATTGCGGTTTACAACGCTTCGATTCCGTTGGGGGAACCGCTTGGGACGATGCCGCCGCCGAACAACTTTGTCGACGAACATGTATTTGCAAACCTACAGAATCTGGGGATCCCGCCATCACCGGTCTGTGACGATGCCACCTTCTTGCGGCGAGTTTCCCTGGACATTGCGGGGCGTCTGCCAACAATCGCCGAAGCACGCGAGTTTGCCACCGATGAAAATCCCCAAAAGCGCGCCGTTGCGATCGACCGGTTATTACGCAGCGCGGACTATGCTGATTATTTTGCAAACAAGTGGACGGCGTTGTTAAAGAACCGGCGCGACGATGCCAGTGACATCACGTCCAACTTCGCCTTCCATGCTTGGATTCGTGACAGCTTGCTCGCCGGCACGCCGTATGACCAATTGATTCGAGAATTGTTGGCGGCAACCGGCACCGTGATCGCCAACCCGCCGGTCTCCTGGTACAAGCGAGTCAAAGAACCGAAGGAGCAAATCGAAGACGTTGCGCAGTTGTTCCTTGGTGTCAGACTGCAGTGCGCCCAGTGCCATCACCACCCTTTCGAACGCTGGAGTCAGGACGACTATTATTCGCTGGCAGCTTTCTTCAGTCGCATCGGGCGCAAGCCGACCGATACGGCCGGAGAAGATCTGATCTTTCATGATCGTGGCGTCGCCCAATCAGTCAACGTGAAAACCGGACAACCGGTCACGCCAGCGGCGCTCGGAGATTCGGTCGGCAAGATTCCCGCCGACGAGGATCCAAGATTGCGTTTGGCCGATTGGATGGCCGGCCAAAGTAATCCCTTCTTTGCCAAATCTCTCGTCAATCGTTACTGGAAACACTTCTTCCGACGCGGTCTGATCGAACCCGAAGACGACATTC
>JAGQPO010000135.1 GCA_020426665.1 Planctomycetales bacterium | reverse complement strand
CGGCTGGCCCCAGGCTATGGATGTGAACGGCCCTTGGCCGAGGAAATCCAGGGCATTCAATCGCACGATGACTTCCGCATGCCGACGTGAAGACTTGAGATGAATTTCGCAAGGCGTGTGACATCACTGGGTGGTGACGCACACTAGAGGAGCACTTCCACCTAAAAATACACTGCTATCAGCTGTCGCTTAGCTGGACGGTCTCTTTACGCGATTCCCTACCCCATACACGTATGCGAGTGCGCCCGTGCCTGCCCCGTCTTTCCGGCTACTGGACAGCGACCCTACGCCGATGCGGCGGCGCCGAAGCCCAACTCGACCAGGTGCTGTGCGGTGCGTTGGACGGTAAACCGGATCTGTTCTTCGCTGTGCTCACTGGTCAAAAAGAATCGCAGGCGGGCCGCCGATTCATCGACGGCGGGATAAAGGATCGGTTGGACGTTGATCCCATCAGCCTTTAAACGATTCGATAACCGAAGAGCGACCATTGAATTACCGGTGATGACGGGAACCACAGGAGTGCCACCGCTGGCCCCGGTGTCCAAACCGGCTTCCTTGCACAGTTTTAGGAACAACTCGCTGTGTTCACGCAGCCGCTCGACCCGTTCCGGTTCTTTTTCCAATGTTTCGATCGCTGCCAGCGCGGCGGCGACCTGGGCGGGCGGCATGCCGACGCTGAAAACAAATCCGGGCGCCGTGTACCGCAACAACTCGATCAGAGCATCCGAACCGGCGATGTAGCCGCCGCACGACGCGGCGGACTTTGAAAGTGTGCCCATCCAAATGTCAACATCGCGGGCGTCCATACCGAAATGTTCGGCCATGCCCCGTCCGTGCCGCCCCATCGTGCCAAAGCTGTGTGCTTCGTCAACCATCAACATTGCCCGGTGACGTTTTTTGACCGTCACAAACTCGGGCACATTGCTGAAGTCGCCGTCCATGCTGTAGACGCCTTCGACGATGATCAAAACACGCCGATACCGTGACCGGACTTCTGAAAGCGTCCGGTCAAGTGCCTCGTAATCGTTGTGGGGGAACGGGCGGCGACGCGCTCCGGAGAGCAGTGCGCCTTGGACGATGCTGTTGTGTGAAAGCGCATCGTGCAGAATCAAATCGCCCTCGCCGACCAGGTGCCCGATGGTTGTTTCATTCGTCGCGTGTCCGCCGACCATCAAGATCGAATTGTCGACGCCGATCCATCCGGCGATCTTCTTTTCCAGCTGGCCGTGAATCGGTTTTTCGCCGGAAACCAAACGGCTGGCCGACACGCTGGTGCCGTACTTGCGAACGGATTCCGCGGCGGCCGCCGAGACGTCCGGGTGACCGCTTAAGCCAAGGTAGTTGTAACTTGCAAAGCTGATCAACTCTTGGCCGCCGACGACCGTCGTATCGGAAACGATCCCTTCGTGAACGGTGAAGTATGGGTTGGGAACGCCTGTCATTCGCATTTGTTCCATCGTCGCCTTCAGCCGACGATATTCGCCAAACTGCTCGACACGATCCTCCGGTTCGACCGTCGCTTTCTGGGCGACCGCGTGGACGTCGGCGTCGGCGACATACGTTTCCGGCGACGCGTCTGCCGGTCCGGACAACATCGCTTCGGCGCGAGCGTCTGCACCGGGCGGCAAATAGCGTTGTACGGCCAGCGCGGTCTGGCCGATCGTCTCGATTTCATCAAGCACCTGTTCGGGGAACCGTCCGCCAAACGTTCTTTCCAGATTGCGCGCGATCTCCAGGCGTTCTAGCGAGTCCAGCCCCAAATCCAGCACGATGTTCGTGTCCAGGGTTAACTTTGTGGCTCGTTCACCGGCAACACTTCGCACGTGGTACTGAATCGCCGCGACAACCAATGGATTGACGTCGGATTCCTGAATCGACTCTCGGCGTCCGGCGGCAGCGGCGGCTTGCATCATCGGCATCGATTCATTGATGGTGATGCCTCCGCCGGCGACTTCTTCCCAACGCACCCACTTTGCGATCAATTTCAATTCGTCGTCACGCACGGCGTGCAAACAGGCGTGGCGTTGAATTTTTCCGCTGCTGGTTTTGGGTACGCTGCTGTTGCGGACCAAATAGACTGCGTCGGGCGGCAAATCGTGCTCGTTCGTGACCGCGCGTCGGATGGCTTGAATCTGTGAATCCCAATCCTCGTCACGCACGCGAACCGCTTCGGCAACAATCGCCAATTGCTCCCGTCCGTCATACTCCATCGCAAACGCGCCGACCGCTCCGGCCTGGACGACCGAACTGGCTCGTTCGACGGTTTCTTCGATGTCTTGAGGGTATCGATTAACGCCGCGAACAATGATCATGTCCTTTAATCGACCGGAGACGTAAAGCTGGCCCTCAAATAGGAACCCCAGATCCCCGGTCCGCAAAAAGGGACCTCGCCCGTCTTTGGTCTTCGCCTTGAACGTTCGCTCGGTCGCTTCCTTGCGCTGATAGTAACCTGCGCCGACCGACGGGCTGTCGACCCAGATCTCGCCGATTTCGTCTTCGTCCAACACCTTGCGGGACTCCGGATCGACGATCAGAACGGTTTCGTTGGGCAACACCGCCCCACAACCCACCAACTTTCGTGCCGACGGATCATCGTCGCTTCGGGGCACAACATGTTTCTTGTCCAATTCAAAACGATCGAACGAACGCATCACCGGCCGGTTTTCGCTGGGACCACCGGTCACAATCAACGTCGTTTCCGCCATCCCGTAGCACGGTAGGCTTGCCGAGGCCCTAAAACCGTAGGGTTCAAACTTTTTTCGAAACGCTTCCAACGTGTTCGGTCGAATCGGTTCGGCACCGTTGAACGCGATGTCAAGTGTTGAAAGATTCAACCCCTTCATTTCATGGTCGGCGATCTTGTCCACACATAACTGATACGAAAAGTTTGGCCCGCCGGTTACCGTCACGCCATATTTTGTGATCGCTCGCAGCCAACGCACGGGACGTTGAAGAAACGTCATCGGACTCATTAAGACGTTCGTGCAACCCAAGAACATCGGCATCAGGATCCCGCCGACCAAGCCCATGTCGTGATACGTCGGCAACCATGAAAGTCCGACGGTTTTCGGCGATGGCTCGAACGCGTGCCAGATCAAAACTGCGTTGGCGACCAGATTCCGTTGCGTCAACATCACGCCTTTCGGCGATCCCGTTGAACCCGATGTGTATTGGAGCACACCAAGTGTGTCGCCATCGATGCTCGGCATGCGGTATCGGTCGATGTCGCGGCACGACGGGCTGTCGGTTCCTAAGACCTGGACACCAACCAAATCCTCGTGCCATGTTTGCCCCGTCAATCGCTCGGCGATGCCACGTGACGTCAATGCCCACTTGGCATCGGCATCTACCACGATGGATCGAATACGCGATGCCTTTCGGTTGGAACGTGGGGGAAATGCCGGGACCGCAATCGCGCCGGCTGCATGGCAGGCAAAGAAGCCCACGATGAAATCCATCCCGGGCGGATAAAGCAACAACACGCGGTCGCCTGGCCGAATTCGACACTTGCCCTGTAGGTAGCCCGCCAGCCCCCTGACCTCGTCCCACAGCTGTTGATAGGTCAGCGCGATATCGAGTGTTTCAACATCGGTAAACCGAAACGCAATCGATTCGCTGCGATGCTCGGCCCAATGCTCGAGAATCGAAACGTAATGATCAGTGGGAGGGGCGACGCTGCCGAAAAATTGCTGGAAATCCACGAAGCAAACCAACGCGTAGAGATGTTTTGCCGATTAGCCCAGGCATCTTGCCGGCACCCTATCCCAATCCTTGGCGATCTATCGACGAAAAAAGATCGGTTGACCATCGTGCACCATCGGAAACGTGCGGCCGCTCCCTCCACCCACACTGTGCGGCAGTGGACATCTGGCGGTGCATGGCTTCCGGCGATAACGGCTGAACCGATCGTAACGCAGCCCTACAGGATAGTCTGATCCGCCACTACTTTACGACGCCCCAAAACCAACGAAATCAAACAACGCTCGGCGAGGATCCATTGCCACGCCGCGATCACTCCGGGGGGTCCGCTCCCTCGCCTCCCGTTTTTGCCCTCGCGAGTGCAAAAAAGCAGTCGAATTGGACCACAATTGCCCAAGAAGTGGATCCCGTCGCCGGTCGCTCCGTCGATCATTCACCACGTTTTGGTCATCGGATTCTTTGAAAAAGTCATCCGAATCGCGTGCTTGAGACTCTGTTTTTTGAGCCGTCTGGATCAGCTGACGTAGCGTTTTTTGACCAGAACCACGAAACTTCTGCGAAATCAATCGATGTTTTTTCAACCACCAATCGACCGTCAAATGGCTTCGGATTTACATCTTCGCGAGCAGGCAATCATCGACACCGTCGCGGCGCTCGATCAACGGATCTCGGAACGATTTCCCGATAGCGGACTGTCAAAACTGTGCGGCCAATTGTTGGACGTCGCCGAAAAGTCGGCCGTCCGCGCCGCCGGCATCGGGAAGTCCGTGTGGTGGATCCGGATCTGCGGGTACATGCTGGCGATTCTGGTCGTTGCACTTGTCGTCGGGATGATTTGGTTGATCACCCACTCGGTCAAGTTCAAAGACGAAGCGATTGGCTGGACCGACTTGATTAGCACCTTTGACGCCGGCACCAGCGCGCTGATTGTCCTTGGAGCAACGATTTACTTTTTGATCAGCTTAGAAATCCGAATCAAACGCCGGCGTGCATTGGTTGCCGTCCACGAATTGCGTTCGATCGCGCACGTCGTGGACATGCATCAGTTGACAAAAGACCCGGAACGAATGCTGGGAAACTACCAATACACCGACCATTCCCCCAGAGAAGCGATGACCCCAATGCAACTGAATCGCTATCTGGATTACTGCACCGAAATGTTATCACTGATCGGAAAGATCGCAGCGCTCTACGTGCAACGGTTTGACGACCCGATGGCCGTCGCGGCGGTCAGCGAAGTCGAGCAACTGACGACGGGACTGTCGCGAAAGATCTGGCAAAAGATCGTGATGCTTAGCCAAATCATCGAATTTCAATCAGGGCAAGGAAACTGCATCATTGCCGCCCCGATCCCCGCCGACACAGCGTCCGCCGAGAAAGCGTCTGAGAAAGCACTGCCCGAGGACGATGAATTGGCACAACAGAGGCCGAATTAGCAGCTTCTGATTTCCGCCGAATGCTCCGTCCGGGTATCGCAGCAGGTATAATCAGGAGCCCTGCGCCTCCCTTGATGCTCCCGCCCCAAGTCTGCGATGTCCCGACTGCGTTTGACCCTGTGTTTGCTTTGCCTTGTGATGTTGTTGTCGGCCACAACCCGAGGCGATGAAGTAATCCGGTTCAACCGCGACATCCGCCCGATCTTGTCAGAGAACTGTTTTCACTGCCACGGGCCAGATGCTTCGGCTCGAAAAGCGGATCTACGTTTGGACACCGAGGAGGGGGCAAAGCAGTGGGCGATCGTCCCAGGTGACACAGAATCAAGTGAAGTCGTCACACGAGTGATGTCGGACGACCCGGATTCGATGATGCCTCCGCCGGACAGTGAACGAAGTTTGACCGCGGAACAGAAACTGTTGGTTCGGCGTTGGATCAGCCAAGGAGCTGCTTATCAGAAGCACTGGTCGTTTGAGACTCCGGTGTTGCCACGCGTGCCCGACGTGCAGGGAGATCGACCGAACAATCCGATCGACCACTTCGTTGTCCGCCAATTGGACGAGGCATCTGTTCGACTTGCGCCGCCCGCCAAAAAGGAGGTGTTGCTGCGCAGGATGACGTTTGATTTGATCGGGTTGCCCCCAACGCTGGATCAGATCGACGCGTACTTGGCGGATCGATCCCCCGACGCGACGGAAAAGGCGATCGACCGGTTGATGGCCGACCCCCGCTTCGGCGAGCGAATGGCTGCCGATTGGTTGGACGTCGCAAGGTACAGCGATACCTACGGATACCAGGTGGACCGAGATCGTTTCGTTTGGCCGTATCGCGACTGGGTCGTCGACGCGTTCAACAAAAACATCAGCTACGACGAATTCGTTCGCCAGCAAATCGCCGGCGACCTGATCCCCGGCGCAGGCCGCGAACAAATCTTGGCGACGACGTTCAATCGGTTGCACCCACAGAAAGTCGAAGGCGGAAGTGTGCCCGAAGAGTTCCGAATTGAATACGTTGCTGACCGAACACAAACCGTGGGAACCGCGTTCTTGGGGCTGACACTGGAGTGCTGCCGATGTCATTCTCATAAGTACGATCCGATCACCCAGACCGAGTACTACCAACTCGCCGCGTATTTTTCGAACATCGATGAAGCCGGCTTGTATTCGTACTTCACTTCGTCGATTCCGACACCAACGCTTGCTTTACCGACTGCACGCCAAAGCGAACAAATCGATCAATTGACATCCGATGTGGCGGAGAAGCGTGCACTCTATGACCGCGAACGTGAGCGTGACCTCCATTCACGCGAGATTGCTCCTTTGCTCGCCTCGCACTACATCAACTCCGACAACACGACGCCGACCTCCGAAACCGATGGGACTGGCGACCATTTGTTCGCAGCCCCCGTTGAAGCTCTCGACTTTGAAACGAATCCGGCGCAGCCCAACCAAGCCGTTCCTGGAATCGTCGGCAATGCGATCCGACTGACCGGCGACGACGCCGTGGGGCTGAAGACAGGCAACTTTCGACGCGACCAACCTTTTTCAGTCTCGCTGTGGATGAAAACACCAGACACAAAAGAACGTGCGGTTGTTTTCCATCGTTCGAGGGCTTGGACCGATGCGGCCAGTCGCGGGTATCAATTGTTAATCGAAGACGGGCACCTCAGTTGGTCGCTGATTCATTTCTGGCCCGGCAACGCAATTTCCATTCGGACGTCCGAGTCGATCCCAAGTGGAATATGGATTCACGTCGCTGTCACCAATGACGGTTCCAGCACCGCCGCGGGTTTGACGATTTCAATCAACGGGAAACGCGTCAACAGCGAAACAGTGAGGGACCATTTGACCAAGAACATCACCGGTGGCGGCGGCGACAATTTGGCGATCGGGCAACGTTTTCGAGACCGCGGATTCACACAGGGAGAAGTCGATTCATTCCGCGTGTTTGACTGTGAATTGACCGAGTTGGAAATCGAACGGTTGGCCGACAAAAATGAAAAGCTCCATTGGATACACGATGCGGTCGATTCCTGGTCCACTTCTCAGCGACATCGTGTATCGAATCACCTGTTAATGCGACACGACAACCAAGTGAAACAACGGCGTGAGCAACTGCTTGCTGCCAACCGACAGTTGTGCCAGGTGCAAGATCAATTGCAAGAGATCATGGTGATGCGTGAAATGCCGGGGCTTCGCACCACGCACCGACTTCAGCGCGGTGCGTACGATGCACCGGCCGAGGCTGTCGCGCCGGGGACTCCCCAAGTGATTTCTCTGTCCGATGCCGCCGACTGTCACGACCGATTGGCTCTGGCCAATTGGATGGTCCGACCCGATCACCCGTTGACCAGTCGGGTCGCCGTGAATCGATTGTGGCAACTCTGCTTCGGCGTTGGTCTGGTGCGGACTCCCGAAGACTTTGGCAGCCAAGGCGAACCGCCGACACACCCCGAGTTATTGGACTACTTGGCGATCGATTTTGTCCGCAGCGGCTGGGACGTGAAACGGATGATCAAACAAATGATGATGTCCGCGACGTACCAATCGTCCAGTGAACATCCCGATCCGACCGTGTGGAAAAACGATCCCGAGAACCGCCTGCTCGCCCGTCACAATGCCTATCGCTTGCCTGCGGAAATGTTGCGTGACCAGGCGATTGCGGTTTCGGGCCAAATCGTTTCGAACCTGGGTGGAGCCCCCGTAAAACCCTACGAGGTCGAATCGTCGTTTAAACCTACCAAACGGGACAGCGGCCAGGGGCTTTACCGACGCAGTCTGTACACGTACTGGAAACGTACCGGACCGGCGCCCGCGATGATGACGTTAGATGCGGCAAAACGCGACGTGTGCCAAGTGCGTCGTGAGCGGACGTCGTCGCCGCTGCAATCATTTGTATTGCTAAACGGCCCACAGTATGTCGAATCGGCACGCGCGACCGCATTTACTTTGATCGACAGGCATAACGGAGACGCCGATGCCGTCTTGATCGGTGCCTTCAGGACGCTGACCAGCCGGCATCCGACCACGGAAGAATTCGCCGTGATCAACGACTTGTATGCGCAACAACTTGCATATTTCCGGCGGCACCCCGATCGGGCGGCGCAATACCTGGGCGTCGGCGAAATGAAGTTTCCGGTGTCGCCATCGGGAATCGAGGTCGAACCGTCGGTGCTGGCCGCGACCGGCGTCGTGATCGGAACTCTGATGAACTATGACGAATGTGTGATGAAGCGATGAAACAGCGTTCAACGATGCAAGACAGAAAAACGTC
>JAGQPO010000134.1 GCA_020426665.1 Planctomycetales bacterium | reverse complement strand
CCGCTGCTGAAGCAGGCCGGCTACACAACGGCCATGATCGGCAAGTGGCATCTGGGCTGGGACTGGCCGATCCCTGCGGAACGATCCAAGTTGTTCAAGCAGGTGACGCCAAATGCGAATGAACCGACGAATGAACAACGCGCTGTCTGGCGCCAGGTTTTCGAGCAACCCATTCCCGGCGGCCCCAGCACACGAGGCTTTGATCTGTACTTTGGGACCGATGTTCCCAACTGGCCGCCATATTGCTTTATCGAAAACGATCATACCGTTGGCATCCCATCGGATTATTTGGCGCCGGATCGATTGAAGAAGAACCAGGCAAGCAAACAGGGACCTGCGCTGACAGATTGGAAACTTGAACCGATCCTGCCGACGCTGGGTGACCGTGCGTCACGTTTCATCGCCGGCGCGAATCAATCAACATCGCCCTACCTGATTTACATACCGTTGACCGCCCCCCACACACCGCTGTCTGTCAACGATCAATGGAAAGGTAAAAGTGGCCTAGGGTTATACGGCGACTTCGTCATGGAAACCGACGCGATCGTCGGCCAGGTGTTGGATGCGATCGATCAAAGCGGCCAGTCGGACAACACGTTTGTTCTGTTCACCAGCGACAACGGTTGTGCGCCCTACGTCGGTGTCGAAGAACTTGAAAAGAACGGACACTTTCCCAGCGGTCCACTTCGCGGCTACAAGGCCGATGCGTGGGAAGGAGGGCATCGCGTTCCCTTCATCGTACGCTGGCCCGGCGTCGTTTCACCCGCCACCGTTTGCGAGCATCTGGTCCACCAGGCCGACTTGATCGCAACGATCGCCGAAGTTTTGGACGTCGAACTTCCGGCCGACGCCGGCGAGGACAGTTTCAGCTTGGTTTCACTGCTTGGCGGCGGCTCGCATCCAATCCGCGAGAATTCGATCAGCTGCTCGATTCGCGGCGTCCCCAGCTTGCGACAGGGTCAATGGAAATACATCGCCGCCCCAGGCTCCGGCGGCTGGGGAACAGGAGGCGACCAAAGCCAACCACTTCAGCTCTACAATCTCGCAAATGATTTAGACGAATCCGAAAACCTTGCCTCCGCCGAGCCGGAACGGTTGTTTGAAATGCAAGCGAAGCTCGAAAAACTGATCACGGCAGGTCGCAGCAACCCAGGTCCGCCGCAAAACAACGACGTTCCGGTACGACGCTATCCGGCAGATGCAGGCGAACCCGCTACAAAGTAAGCTGTAAAGTAATCCGCGTCTTAGTGAAAAGCAGTCCGCGTCTTAGTGATCCGTCAGAAATTGGTTTTTGGGCCGGTCGTTGTTCGCTCTGCGAAGAGACACTTTGATCGCGGAGCGATCAGCGACTAACCGTGACGGGCTGACAATATTTGACAGCATCGCACGCAACAGTGTGCGTTTTGCATCGGTCACATTGTACGAATCATATTCTGAGTGTCATGAGTTCCTGCGCATGCGATGAAAGCGTGCTGCAACTCGATACGTGAATCGAAACGGCATGCTCGATTCAACAACGATTGGCACAAACCGTGCAACGTCATTTAGGCCAAGGTTGGCTCAGATTGATTCCAGAGCCTGCCACCAGCCGTCTGAGATCATCCAAGGTTAACTCTTTAGGGAGTGAGAATCATGACCACCACGACCAATCATCTACCAATGTCGGTCGGCAGTTTGATGCAGCGACACGTCATCACACTCGATGAAACCGACACCGTTCGCGATGCGATCGACCGGATGGTCGAGAACCATGTATCATCGTTGCCTGTCGTCAACACCGACGGACAACCTGTCGGTGTCGTTTCGATCACTGATCTGTTGAAGTCGGTTCAGGGGGCCGATCCAATGTTTGACGATCAGTTAACGAGTTTGGAAGCTCGCTATTGGCTGTCCGATTTTATTCGCGGCAAATTTGGTGACAAAGAAGTCACGGCCATGATGTCCGAGCTACCGGTGACGGCCAGGTACGATGATCCGGTGGGGGAAGTGGCACAGTTGATGTTGCAACATCAGGTTCACCACATCCCGGTGGTAAGTGAAAACAAAAAACTTGTTGGCATGGTATCGTCGATCGACTTTGTTCGTCTGGCCGCCACGCCTCCACAAAAGTAGCGGGCGAACGTTCAACAACGACCAGGATGGACGATGGCTACGGTTGTGTTTAGCCGATCGCGAATACGAAACCCACTGGGCAAATCGATCCCCCATCCTGGCTTGTCGTAAAGTCTGACGACAATCCATCTGCAATCCACGGAAAACGTTAGAGCCAGGGAACGGCAAGCCAGGACCCCCTGCAATGCTAGCAACACGACGCCGGGAAATATTGCCGATCTGTATGGCGAATTGTTAGTGGCTGGTACGTCGACGCGGTCGGCAAACAATCGACCTTGCCGCTGTCGTCTGCCCCCAGTATTGTCGGCGGAAGCCGAGTTTCACGGTGGATCAATTGGCTCTGGTTCGTGCAAGGGAAGGCACACTCTGCGATGCGCAAATGGAAGATTCGAACCAAGATGATCGCGGGATTGTCAGGGCTTGCCTTGGTGATCCTAGTGCTGGTTTACAGCAGTTGGTCCCAACTCGCCCGTGACCGTGAACTGGCAACGGAAATCGGACAACTGGCCGAAGAGTTCCATTATGCCCACGAATTGAATCGTTGGGCCGAACGTCTGTCGCGTTCCCATACCCTCTTTCAGAGAATTCGTGAAGCCGATCACAAAATGATCGAAGCCGACAGGATGCTGGAACTGGCCGAGATCGAACGGTCAAGTCTTCGTCAGCAGCATAAGGGAATGGTATCGGACAGCTTTGAACGGCTGGAAGAATTTTTGAAGGCGTACAACCACATCCTGGCCGCGCGAGACTCCACCCAGAAAAATGCCGGGTTACTGGTCGATCGGGGCGACCAAAAGAAAAGTCTGGAAGACATCGAAGAGTTGTTGGTCAGCGCCCAGCATGACTGGGCCGATGCGTGCAAACATGAACATGAAATCATGCCGTTGGAATACTACCCGGCGCGGCTCGATCAACGACTGGGGAACCTCGTTACACTGACCAACGAACACTCCTACAAAATCCAACAGGGTATGAAACAGTTCGGCACGACGGTGCACAAGGAACATCGGGCCAAACGAAACAGTTTCTGGTTCTTCACAGGCCTGTCGGCATTCCTGATCCTATTTCTCGCCTGGCAATTCTGGACACTGATCGTCGTCCCGTTTCGCACGCTGTTTCGCGGTTCACAATTGATCGCCAGTGGACATCATCAACATAAGATTTTGCTGGGAACCGATGACGAGATCGGATCAATGGCGGATACTGTCAACGACATCACCGACCGGTTCAACCAGGCCGTCGCGCGAGTCACGCTGGCGAAACAGCGCGCCGAACAGGAAGTCCGTGATCGAACGCGTGAGGTCATCCAGAACGAACAATTGGCAAGCGTCGGTTTCCTGGCCGCCGGAGTCGCACACGAAATCAATAATCCGCTGGGTGCGATCGCGTGGGGTGCCGAGGCGTTGGAGGAAACGTTGAATGAATTACCCGAAGACGAACTGGCGCGTTTGGACCAAGAATTCCTGGGTGAATTGCGAACCAATCTTGGACTGATTCAATCCGAGGCGTTCCGATGCAAGGGCATCACCAAACGATTGTTGAACTTCAGTCGCCTGAGTGATTCAACACGCGACCAAGAGGACATCAGCGAATTGGTTTCACGGGTCGTTTCGATGGTTGGAAAAGTCGGTGAGTATCGTTGCAAAACTTTGCGGATGCATGAAGACAACAAGGTGATCGCGTATTGCAACGCCCAGGAAATTCAGCAAGTCGTCTTGAATCTGGTTTCCAACGCCTTGGAATCGGTCGACACCGACGGTCAAGTTGACGTCCATGTGCGCAATGAAATCGATCCGCTGACCGGAGCAAAAGAAGCCGTTGTCATCGTCGAAGACAACGGTTGTGGCATGGACCAAGAGGTCATGGATCACCTTTTCGAACCTTTTTTTACACGCCGGCGTGACGACACCGGAACTGGTCTGGGGTTGAGCATCAGTTACCGGATAGTGTCTCTGCATCACGGATCTTTGACGCCCTACAGTGAAGGCGAAGGCCGCGGATCCAAAATGGTTCTGCGTCTGCCTACCGCTCCGGCCACGCGGGAGCCGTACGAAAAGATCCCCGCACTCATTGAAAACAACGAACCAAACTCATCGACCAAGTGGAATGATGTCCAAAAAGTCGCCTGAATGTGAATCCATGCACGTTTTGTACGCCGACGACGAAACGGTGTTACAAACGTTAATGAAAAACCAACTTGAAAAACTCGGCCACAGCGTCGTCATTTGCCCGGACGGAGAAACGGCGGTTGCGGCACTCGAGCGTGAACCGTTCGATTGTCTGATCGTCGACCTGGATATGCCCGGTATGAAAGGCGCCGAAGTGATCGCGCGTGCACGCAAGATCCGGCCGTCGATCGAAGCCGTTGTGATTACCGGCCGTCCCGATCTGAATTCGGCGCTCACTGCCATTGAAAATCATGTTTTTGCCTTCGTCAGCAAGCCGTGCAGTTTTAAACAAATCAAACAGTTGCTCAGCGAAGTCTATCAGCGACTTTCGCTTTCACGTCGATTGGCCGCGCTTGAACATCGCGTACGACAGGCCGAAGGCGACTCGGAATTGGTCGGCGACGGCAAGGCGATGCACCAGGTTCACAAGGTCATCGAAAAGGTCGGTCCGACCGACAGTACCGTTTTGATTCGCGGCGAAACCGGATGTGGTAAAGAGTTGGTTGCCAGGGCCATCCACCGCGCCAGCCTGAGGGCGGGCGAACCGATGGTTTCAATCAACTGTGGCGCGCTGCCCGAGAATTTGATCGAAAGTGAACTGTTCGGCCACGTGAAGGGAGCGTTCACCGGTGCCGACAATGCACGCGTCGGGTTGTTCGAAGTCGCCGACGGCGGAACCATTTTTTTGGATGAAA
>JAGQPO010000133.1 GCA_020426665.1 Planctomycetales bacterium | reverse complement strand
CGAGAGTTCGAGGGACCCTATGGGATGCGCAGGGGGCTTCGTCTTGATGTGCCGATGATGCGTAACTTTTTGTACTTCAGCATTCCCAGCGGTCTGATGTATCTGACCGAGGCCGGCGCGTTCACCATTATCATTTTGAATATTGGACAGTTGGGCGACGTTCCTCTGAGGGCGACAACCATGGCAATCAATTTCAACATGATTGCGTTTATTCCTCTGGTCGGCGTTGCGATCGCGGCGTCGGTCTTGGTCGGTCGGCATCTGGTTCAAAACGGTGCGGAATTCGCCGTCAGGACCGCATCGGCGTCACTGCTGATCGCATTTGCCTACTCCTCCTTTTGGGCGGTCGCATTTTTGACCGTTGGCGATTGGATGTTGTCGTTTTATGGTCTCGCGGAGCCCGACGAAAACTCGGATGCTGCGATCCAATTGGCCGGCGGATTGATCGGCTTCGTCGCGTCATACGTGTTGGTCGATGCCGTTCAATTGATCCTTGCTGCGGCACTAAAAGGTGCCGGCGACACGTGGTTTGTGTTGGCAGCCGGAGCGGCAATCAGTATCGTTTCGGTCGGTGCCGGCATTGTGTTTGATCCCGGTAACGGATCGCTGACATGGTGGTGGTGGGTCATCACGATTTGGATTTGGGGGTTGGCGACCACGATGACATTTCGATTCTTGGGAGGCCGCTGGAAATCGATGCGGATGGTTTGATGGGTCGTTCAGTTTCCGTTTCGCTTCTACCCTCGCTGATCGAAAAGTCGACGGATTTCTCTCAGACCTGCTCCATCGTCATCGACGTGTTGCGGGCAACCAGTGTGATGACGGCGGCCGGAAAGTCGGGGGTAAACCGAATGGTCACCTGCGGTGACATTGATCGGGCACGCGCGCTCGCGGACGCTGCGAATGCGACGGACGGCAGTCGGCTGAATCGACCGCTGTTGTGCGGTGAACGGCATTGCAAGCCGATTGACGGATTCGACTTGGGAAACTCGCCGGCCGAATACACTCGCGATGTGGTCGAAGGGCGAGACATGATCTTGACCACGACCAACGGAACGCGCGCGATCCAGAGCGTCATTCAATCACGTCGACTACTTGTCAGCTCGTTTCTGAATTTGGATGCAACGGTAACAGCCGTTGATCGGGAAACCATCGTGCACGTCGTCTGTGCGGGCACCAATGGCGAAATCAGTCTTGAAGATGTGCTGTTGGCCGGCGCGATCGTCGATCGCTTGTTCCACAGCATCGAGATAGACCGCATCGACGACTCCGCGCGGATCGCTCGGCATTCGTGGCAGCAGGTGCAATCCGGCAAACGACCACTGGTTGAATTGCTTCGTCAATCGCTTGGCGGACGCAATCTGATCGACGTCGGTTTTGCCGAAGATATCGTTCGATGTTCACGGATCAATACGATCAACGGAATCGTCGAACGGGTGCACCTGGGCGAGAGCGTGTTTGAATATCGAACGACGTGAAAGAAATTGCCGCCGGTAATTTGCCCGAGACAGCTGTGTGTGGATTCTCGCCAGTTACTCGCCCACTCCCTCGGGCAACTTACCCGCGGCGACTTCTTCATCCCATTGGTCCATCAGCGGCCATGATTCGGCAAGCGTTCCAAAGTCCGCCATCTTCAGATAACCGCGAACGCGATCGATCGTTCGGTTCATGAAGTCTTTGTCGTTTGCAAAGATGGGACCGTGACTTGGCGCCAGCCATTTCACGTCGCTGTCGCGAATCCGCTCCAAGGACCGGATGAAGGCTTTGATGTCGCTGCCGTGATGTGCATCGATCGCGCCGATACAACCGTCGCGGTAGATGTTGTCGCCACTTAGCAACACATCGCCGACGCGAAACGCGAGTTGGCTGTTGGTGTGCCCTGGCGTATGCCAGACCTGGACGTCCAATTGGCCAACTTTGATAACGTCGCCGTCAACCACCTGGTTTTCGACATCGACCTTTGGCATTGCCAATTTCAAGTTTTGTGCTTCGATCTCGGCCAACGTCCACAGGGTGTCACCCTCGGCGAGTGGTCGGACCGCGTTAGGGTGTGCCGTGACGGTCGTCTTTAGCAAAGATTTTAGTTTGGCAAGACCTTGGATGTGGTCCACGTCGGCGTGCGTCGCAATCAGCGTTTTGCAGCGAGACAGGGGAAAGTCGAGATTGCGAATGATTTCGACAAAGTCGTCAACGGTTTCTTCGTAACCGATGTCCACGAGTGCCCATTCATCGGCATCATAGATCAGGTAAACATTGCATCCCAGCACTTCGCGCGCTTGGAAATTCAGTTCCAGGATTCCAGGGAAAAGGGGAGTTCGCTGTATCATTCGTTCGGTGGTGGTACTCGAAAAGAAGCGGTCCAGTTGATGGTTGTGCGAACATCACATCATCACCGCAGCCAAAAGCGCGATCCGGCCGCGAAGGTCGGTGCGAATTTCGAAACTGATCGTTCTGAAAAGTCGTGACACCTCATTCTATTGGGGGTTGCAAGACATCCGCCAGCCCGGAGGCACAGTCGGGGAATTCGAGCGACGTTAAAAGGTCACGCCGTAGTTTTCGATTCCATACACGCTTATTACTTTCGCTTCGCGTTCGCACCGGGGCATCCGCTGCGGGCGGTTTGAATCGAACGATCGGTGCACCACAAAGATTCGCAATTTCGCGATAAAAATCACCTCGTACGACCGGCCGGTCGTCTGCGACGACATACAGTCGGGACTGCATCCCGATGGGAGGCCGGTCCCAACATTGTCCCATTCGCTGCCACGCAGCCAGCACCGCGTGCGCAGCGTCTCGGACATGAATCAGGTTTAAATATCCGGTCTCTGGTGCCTCGATCGGCCTTCCCGCGATCACGTCAGCCGCTCGAGGCACGCGGCCCGGCCCATAGATGCCGGCCAATCGCAGCACCATCCATGGAGCAGCGGGACGGCGGACGTGCAAAACTTGTTCGGCTTGCAAATGCACGCTGCCGCCGAGACGGCGCGGGTGAGTCGGCGAGGTTTCATTGACCCAGCAGCCGTCGGTTTGGTGGTAAACGCCCGTCGTGCTGATGTAGCAAATTCGAACATTCGCGGGCAAAATCCGTAATAGATTTCGTAGGCCACCGACCTGAGAATCATATCGATCGATTCCACTTTTGGGATCGTAACTGACCGCGACCAAAACACGTCCGCCGTCGGAGAGTGCGCCGATCGGGAGATTTCCAAAGGTCGATGGGCGCGTCCAATCGAACTGGATGGGGCGGAAACCGGCCTGCGTAATTGATTCAAAGCGGTTTTTTCGTCGCGTCGTCGCGTAAACCTGTGCGCCCTGTTGGCGAGACATCTGGGCGACCTGGTGGCCTAAATAGCCCGTTCCGACCACTAAAACGTCTGTATTGTCAATCATTCCGGCTTTTACCGCCACTTTTTCCAAAACCAGGTGTTGAGGCTACAATGGGACCTGAATCTTTCATTCCGGCCCATCGGTGCGAGGAACTTGTTTTGAAACAGCCTGACCATACACGCTCGAACACCGCAAGGGGCCTCCGGATGGTGAAGACCGATCGGACGCGATGTTCTCGCGAGTTCCTTCGGCATTGCGTTTTTCTGGTGGTTCTGGGATCGCTGGCAGCGGGCCCATCGGTCCGGCCGTTGGCAGCCAAGGATAACGACGTCGACAGCGCTGGCGTGAACGCTGGGGTCATCGAATCACCGGGCCCGGTAATCGAGAATGCGTTTGCCAAGGAGCCGTCGGACCAGCGTGACGGTGACGGCGGGGCGGTGCAGACGTCTGGAAAGAAGCCCGGTGACGGGACGCGGGTGGCTGTTCCCTTGGATTTGGAGTCGATTCATCGTCGAGGTGGAGTCCCGAAATCGCTGGACGTTTTGCGGTTGATGGAGGCACAACAGAGGCTGGTCGCCGATCGGGCCGCAAAATGTACTGTCAGCGTCAAAATCGGCCCTGCGCAGGGATGTGGTGTCATTATCACGGGTACCGGATACATCGTTACGGCGGCCCATGTGGCGATGCGACCTGGATTAAAGGCGGTCGTCACGCTGTCCGACGGGCGCAGGATCCGAGCGACCACGCTGGGGATGAATCGACACGTTGACGCCGGATTGATTCGAATCGATCCGGACCAAAACGGCGGCACGCCTTGGCCGCACGCAACATTGGGGACCAGCGACGACCTGGTTCCGGGGATGTGGTGCATCGCGATGGGGCATCCCGGCGGTTACGACCGGGATCGGGGCGCCGTCATTCGAGTCGGTAGGCTGCTGGAAGTCCGATCGGATGTGATCGTCACCGATTGTGCCTTGATCGGTGGTGACAGCGGAGGGCCGTTGTTCAACATGGCAGGCGAATTGATCGCCGTTCACAGCCGAATCGGCAACGATGTCGCTGACAATTTGCACGTGCCGATCGATCACTATGATTATTCCTGGGAACGAATGGCTGCCGGGCAAGCCTGGGGTTACCTGCCAAATTTCAAACCCACCCTTGGAGTCTCGGGCAATCAGAGCACAGAAGTTGCTAGGATTGTTGAAGTCAAAAAAGGTTCTGCCGCGGAGGCTGGCGGAATGTTGGCCGACGACGTTGTCGTTCGTTTCGGCCGCAAAAAGATCACCGACTTTAAATCATTGATTGATGCGGTCGCCGATACGATGCCGGGAGAACGAGTATCCATCGCGGTGGATCGGGGATCGGAAAGGATCGAATTGGTTATTGAAATTGGACGCTCGGAGTGAATCGATGTTGGACTTGTTTTCACCACGGATCGTTATGAACCATCAACCGAAAAATCAATTCTGCCGGCAATTATTGCGGGCGATCTGCTTGATCGCCTTGACGATGACCGTGGCATCCGAATCGGTATTCGCACAAGCAACGCAAAACTGGGTCAACAACAACCGGGCGCGAACATCGATTGCCTCCCGCGACAGCAGCGCGATGATGCGGTTGGTCGGCCCGCTTTCCGATGCGGTCTCACCAAGCGTCGTCCAAGTGTTTGCCGGAGGGCGAGTGATCGCACTGGGAACGGTGGTCTCCGAAGACGGCTATTTTCTGACCAAACGAAGCGAGTTGAACGGGGACCCGATCACCGTGCGTCTGCCGAATGGGCAAAAAACCAATGCACGTGTTGCCGCCCAAACGCGATCAAACGATTTAGCGCTGCTGAAAATTGAAGGCGGCGACGAGTCAACCTGGCAAATCAAACCGGCGAAATTTGTCACGACAGAGCCGCCGGTCGGGAATTTTCTAATCTCCCCGGGACGTGATGGATCGACGATCGGAGTCGGCGTGCTGGGCGTGCCTTCACGACATATCGAACACCACGGACGTTTGGGCGTTAATTTTTACGACGCACCGACGGGACCGGCGACCGTCCGCCGCGTTCATCCCTCAAGCGGCGCCGATAATGCCGGGCTCCAAGACGGCGATCGCATTCTGAAAATCAACGGCTTTCAAATGCTTGGTTCCCAAGCCGCCATCAACAAATTGGGAACCATGTATCCGGGTGACGTTGTGCGTCTGACAATCATTCGCGGCGATGACACGCTTGAGTTGGACGCTCAAATGAGTGACCAGATGCTGTTGCTGGAATCGAAGAATGATGCCAAGGTCAACGGGCCCAGAAGTGTGCGTCTGAGCGGTTTCGATAGTGTGATTCAGCACGATACGGTTCTTGCACCCAATCAATGTGGCGGACCGCTTTTGGACAGCCAAGGGAACGTCGTCGGCATCAATATCGCGCGAGCCGGACGGGTGGTCAGCTATGCTCTTCCGTCGTCGCTGGTGACCGCGGAGGTCATCAGCCTGCTGGAGCAAGCCAGGCGGCTTTAAAAACAACAGCGAGCCGGCTAGTGCTTTGACAACGTTTAGTTTTAGGGTAGCGGAACTCTAATTTTTGGTC
This sequence comes from Planctomycetales bacterium, assembly GCA_020426665.1. Lineage (GTDB taxonomy): Bacteria > Planctomycetota > Planctomycetia > Pirellulales > Pirellulaceae > Stieleria. Next base: position 2,426 of record JAGQPO010000133.1, on the reverse strand, counting down.
CTGACGAAGGACTAGCGCTTCGTCAATCTTTGATTTTAGGGTACGACAGACTTCCAGTCCGTCGCCCAAGGTCGTTCGCGACGGACTAGAAGTCCGTCGTACAAGTCGCGGTAACCCTAATATCTAATCTGGACGGAACACTAGGCTTGTCGTAGTACCGTTAACATGGCATCAGCGTTGCCGACTTGGTCTGCGATTGCTTGCACCCATTCCAATTGTCGCTGGTTGATTGGGACTGCGGATCCCCGTGGTGGTACCGAGGCAAGCAATGTTTCGATGATGGCGTGAATCAGTTCCGAAATCCCCTGGCCGGTTGTTGCAACCGTCGTGATCAGCTTTGATTCGGAATCGTTTATTTGCCGCGTTATCCGTTGGGGGTCGTATCGGTCGATCGCCAAATCGAATTTGTTCATCACGCACAGAATCGGCACCGCAGCGGCCTCGACGGAATCACGGGGGGGCGACATTGATGTGTCGGATGGCGTCTCCGACAAACCACTGATCGTCCGGCGGAGCGTTGGAATGTCCGATTCCGCGCCTGGCTGGGAGACTTGGACGACCAGATCGGCTTGACTGACGGCACGGAGCGCGCGTTCAATTCCTTCTTTCTCGATCGCATGATCGCTGTCGTGCAGCCCCGCCGTGTCACGCAGTCGAACGGGCCAGCCGTCGAAGACCGTTTCGGCATCCAACACGTCGCGGGTTGTGCCTGCGACGTCCATCGTGATGCTGCGATCGTAGCCGACGATCGCATTGATCAGACTGCTTTTTCCGACATTTGGCGGCCCGGCGAGGACGACGTCCCACGGCCGTGTCAATCGCACACCGACGCGGCCCCTGGCCACGATTTTAATGGCTTCTCTGGCAATCTGGTCGGTTGAATTGGCATCCGACTCAAGCGTCTTAATCGCCTGCGTTCGCCAATCGCAGAGCGCTCCGCGAATCTGGTCGAGCGCGATGGCCGCGGTCCGTGTGGTCGTGCATTTCGGTAGCACTTCAAGCGCTTCGGTGATCAATCGGTCGTCTTGGTCGGCGGTGTCCACACCGACGGCGTTTGTCGCCTTTGCCGCCACACGAATGACGCCCAAACCTGCTAAATCGTCGAAGATTCGTTCGATTGCGGCACGTCCGCCGTGGCAATGGATCTCATATCGCTGTGGCGACGTCTGTACGACCACAACGGACTCGGATGCCGGCTGATGATCGCCGTCGGCCTGACCGAGCGGAGATTGATTTGTTGTCGCCGGGAGGTGTGCCGGCTGTTCTTGTGCCGCTTGGCCTGGAGTTTGCAAGCCCCGCCACTGGCCGTATCTGACCTGGCCAACTTCGATCGGACTCGCGCCGGCAGGGCAAAAAAGTTGTTGCAAACAATCGCCTGCCGAATGACCTTCGATCGCGATCACAGCGATCGCCGCGCGTCCGGGCCCGGTCAACAATGCGCTTTGGGCGATTTGTTCCGATGACGATTGGACGTTAGACTCGCTACTTCCAATCGGTAACGTATCGTTTGGGGGAAGTGACATTTCTCGAATGATCAAACTCAAAGGTGCGGGCGCAAACACACACAGCTCGTTGGATCGAGTGCTGCGTCACAAACAGCCCATCATTTCACGACTCGACCGCTGAAGCCATGTTACAAGGACCGTCTCGTCTTTCGTCAATGACCGACGAAGAATTGTTGGACATGCGGATTTGCGATTTAAAGCTTTCCATTGCTGGGACTTCATTGGAAGCCCGAATCGATCAATTGAACAGCGAACTGGCCGCTCGTGGACTCAATTTTCGTCCACATTGCTGGCTGAGCGACGACTGGTTTTCGCCGGATGATATTCCTGGCATTGCGATTCCGTTCTATCTCGCACACCCCCGATTGATCCGTTTGGAACGCAAGCAGTTGCTGGAGGTTGAAGGCGGCACCAAGCAGTGGTGCATGAAAATCCTGCGTCACGAAGCCGGTCATGCGATCGACACAGCATTTAAAATTCGTCGGAAATCTCGATATCGCGAGTTGTTTGGCAAAGCGTCGCTGCCGTATCGCGAATTCTATCGCCCCAACCCGCAATCTCGCGACTTTGTGCTGCATTTGGACATGTGGTATGCGCAAGCCCACCCCGTCGAGGACTTTGCCGAGACGTTCGCGGTGTGGCTGCCGACAAAATCCAGATGGAAGGCACGCTATCGAAATTGGCCGGCGATGAAAAAGTTATGCTATGTCGATGAATTCATGCACAGCATCAAACACAAAACGCCACCGGTTCAATCCAAAAAAACAATCGAACCCCTTTCCAGTATTCGCCGGACGCTCCGCACACATTATCAGCGCAAACGCGAGCACTACGGTATGAATTATCCGAACGTCTTCGACAAAGATCTTCGCAAGCTTTTCTCCTGCGACCGGAGTCACCGTCGTAATCCCACCGCCGCCG
>JAGQPO010000132.1 GCA_020426665.1 Planctomycetales bacterium | reverse complement strand
CGGGCAGACCGGACCCTCGAATCAGTTGGTCCACGCGGGCGGCATCATGAGGAACGATCCGCCACTTACGTTTCATCCTTGATCCACCATCACCCTAAGAGAAGCAACAAACGTCTACTTTTTCTTTTCGCCGTGCCACGTGTGCCGTCGCAAACGCGGATGGTACTTCTTTAATCGTAACTTTTCACCGCCCGGCTTTCGCTTCAGGGTGTAGTTGTAATCGCCGGTTTCTTCGCAGACCAGAAAGACAGTTTCGGCCTTTTTCTTGCTCTTAGCCATCAGAAATCAATTCAGACAGGTGGTTTGACAGGGGACATGCTTTATTTCGGGTCGCGGATTATGCCCGCTGGGCCCCTGTTTCGGCAAGCCTTGTTTTGCGAATCCTGCCTCTCCAGGCCGGTTCCGGTTAGAATGAACGTCCGACATGACCCTCCTTTTGATCTATTTTCACCGGATTTCGCCGCGATGAAGTCTTTCGACCCCCCCGTTCGTTGTTTTGCAGCGGGATTGGCCCTCGGCCTGCTGTTGTTTGCCCCGATTGTTGGCGAAACCCGCGCAGCCGACGGAAAGGACGCCGACCGATCGCAGCGGCCCAATGTTGTTTGGATCATGTCCGAGGACAACTCGGCGGATTACTTGCGTCACTTTGACCCTGCCGGGGCACCCGCACCGAATATCGAGGCGATGGCGGCACACGGCGTCACGTTCGACAATGCATTCTCTAATGCACCGGTTTGCTCGGTTGCCCGAACCACCTTGATCACCGGCTGCTATGCACCCCGCATCGGCACCCAATTCCATCGCAAACACATCGCCGTCCCCATGCCGGAAGGTTTGCAAATGTTCCCGGCGTACTTGCGGGCCGCCGGGTACTACACGACCAACAACAACAAAGAAGACTACAACGCGGTCAAAGGGTCGGATGTCTGGAGCGACTCGAGTAAGAACGCCAGTTGGAAAAAACGACCCGACAAGTCGATGCCATTTTTTCATGTTCGGACATTCACCGAGTCACATGAAAGTCGATTGCATTTTTCCGAAAAAGAAATGCAGCAGAAAACGCAAACGGATCCCGACAGCGTCAAGCTGCAAGAATACTTTCCCGACACGCCATTGTTCCGATACACGCGGGCACGCTATCTAGACCGCATGGCCGTGATTGACGAATTGGTCGGCGGCGTGATCGATGAACTTCGCGCCGACGGTGAGCTGGAGAACACGTTTGTGTTCTACTTCGGCGACCACGGTGGAGTTCTGCCACGATCCAAGGGTTACACGTATGAATCCGGATTGCATGTACCCTTGGTGGTTCGCGTTCCCGAAAACTTCAAATCGCTCGCCGCTCGCGAATTGGGTTCCCGCACGCAAGGGTTCGTCGAATTCGTCGATTTCGGTCCAACCGTCTTAAGCCTTGCCGGAATTGAGCAACCCGAAGGTGTCGACGGCAAACCGTTCTTGGGAATGGACGCGGACCCCGAAAAGGTCGACCGCCGTGACGAAGCATTTGGATATGCCGATCGATTTGATGAGAAATATGAACTGGTTCGAACGTTGCGAATCGGTAACTACAAATACGTCCGCAACTTTGAATCGTTCTATCCAGATGGTCTGCAAAACAACTACCGGTACATCTGCCTTGCCTACCGACAGTGGCGCGAGCTGTACAACCAAGGAAAACTGACCGGCGCGGCAAAACAGTTTTATGAAGCGAAAGCGCCGGAAGCATTGTACGATCTGAAAACCGATCCGAATGAGGTCAACAACCTTGCCGGCGACCCCGACCATGAATCGCGTTTGAGACAGATGCGTGACCGACTAGACGATCGGTTAAAGTCATTGCCCGACTTGAGCTTCCTGACCGAAGCGATGATCGTGGATGCCGAAGACGGTGCACTGAAAAATCCGACGGCATATGGGCAATCGCACAGTGGGCAAATCACCAGCTATATCGATACGGTTAACTTGGCTCTGTTGCCGTTTGACGAAGCCTTGCCCCAACTGCAAGTGGCGCTGGAGAACGATCAAGACAAAGATCCTTGGATCCGATACTGGGCACTGGTCGCTTGCAGCACATTTGGTGATGAAGCCAAAGAATTGATTCCGGAAATCAAGGACCTGTTGCTCGATCGAGAGCCATTGGTGGTCACGCGGGCCGTCGAGTACCTGGCCGTCCACAGCGACATCGATACGACGCCCTACATGTACCGATCGCTGGAACGGGCGACAAATGAACCGGAACTCTTGCTGATGCTCAACACAGTCGTCTTCCTTCGCGATTTCCACGGCTACAAAATCGACGCGGATCGATTTCAGTTCCTGCCGGGATTGTCGATCGGACCCAAGAGCGAAGTGATGCGCCGCGTGGATTACTTGAAAGGCAAGATTTAGATTTAATCGGCGTCAACCGTTTCGCATTCCCAGGGGTCCGACCAGTCTTCCCAATGATCCAGGTAGGTTGCATAGGCCTCGCACTGGTCGGCCTTTGATTCGATCCAGGCCTTGCTTTGCGCAACGATCGCGATCTCGCGTTCCAGCGTCAGTTTTCCACTTAGAACCATCGAACGCAGGAACACAAAGTACGTGTCCAAGACATCACAGCGGCAATAGTCGCTGATGCCTTTTAAGTCACCGTCGTCATATTGCTGCTGGACCTGGTCGCCGGTGACGGACATCTTGCCCGGTTTGCCCAGCAGCTTGGTGGCCAAGTTCAATCCGCCGTTGAATCGCGAAGCACTGAAATTCGTCAACAGATCTTGCAGGTCCAAATGGGCGTCGACGCTGAATCGATTCCGCGGCGATCGGTAGCCGTCATTCTTGAACCAGGGGGCGATCGAAATGCCATAGCGGAAGGCCGCCAATTCCATCAACGGTAAATCAAACGTGCGACCGTTGAACGTCACCCACTGGGGTCGCTTGTAGACCTCCCAGCCTTTCCAAAAATGGGCCGTGATCACGTGACTGCGAAAATTTGGCTCGTCCAGTGACACGATATCAATCAACCCAAAATCTTTGCCAACCTTGGCAACAACGACCGAAATCGGTACTTGGAATGTGTACGGAATGAACGTTGAACCTTTCTCTTCCAGCAATTCAGCCTGGTAGCGGGCGATAGCCTGTTCCGGTGAAAGTGATTCGCCGGGGTAGCGGACTTTCGCGATCAGCGCCCCATCGGCGATACTTTCGCAGTCAAATACCAGATGGGAGACGTCTTCGCTCATCAAACACCTTTTTTTCGGATCACGATCGGCCCGCGGCGTGGATCCAACTCCATCGCTCCCGGCACGAGCTTAACACAACCAGGCACGAGCTTAACACAAAACGTCACATGTTCGAAATCAACCGTACGCGATTGTTGGACCGATTTCTCCGTTACGTCAAAATCGGAACGACGGCCGACCCCAATAGCACGACGTATCCCAGCAGCGAGTGCCAGCGAGAGCTCGGCCGAGTATTGGCTGATGAATTAAAGGCGATGTCAGCCGACGACGTTGTCCACGACGAACACTCGTTGGTCTACGCGACGGTTCCCTCGACCGTCGGCCACGCCGATGTGCCTGTCGTCGCCCTGGTCGCCCACGTTGATACCTCGCCCGACGCGCCCGGTCACGCGGTCAAGCCCGGAGTCATCGAAAACTATGACGGCGGCGACATCCCACTTGCAAGTGGCGAAGTCATCCGCGTCGACGCCTGCCCGGCACTGAAAGATCTGGTCGGAGCGACTTTGATCACGACCGACGGGACCACGCTGCTGGGCGGTGACGACAAGGCCGGCGTCGCCATCATCATGGAGCTGGCCGAGACGTTGATCGAAAACCCAAACTTGAATCATGGGCCGGTCAAAATCGTCATGACATGCGATGAAGAAATCGGTCGGGGAACCGATAAAATCGATCTCGGAAAACTGGCCGCCGACGTCGCGTACACCGTCGATGGAGGCGGAGCGGGTGTTGTCGATGTCGAAACCTTCTCAGCCGATGCCGCGACCGTGCGGTTTATCGGCGACAACATTCATCCGGCCATCGCAAAAGGTCGGATGATCAATGCCGTTCGCGCAGCCGCCGATTTTGTCGCTGCTCTGCCGCGTCATTCGGACACTCCCGAAACCACCGAGGGACGACAGGGGTTCATCCACGCCAACAACATCAACGGCAGCGTCGGTAACGCACAGATTGAGTTGATTCTACGGTCGTTCGACGCCGCGGATTTGGATGCCTACGCCGATTTGTTGCGCAAGACTGCCGCCGACGTCCAGTCAAACTGGCCGGGTATCAAGATTGAAGTCGTCATCCGACGACAGTACCGAAACCTGGGCGAAGGATTGGCCAAATTGCCTGAATCCATCACGTTGGCAAAGCAGGCCTTCGAAAACTTGGGACGACCCTGTACGACCGAAATCATTCGCGGCGGCACCGACGGAAGTGTGTTGACCGAAAAAGGTTTGCCCACACCAAACTTGTCCAGCGGTCAACACAATATCCACAGTGTGCGCGAATTCGCGTGCCTGGACGAAATGGTTGCGGCCACCGAACACCTGGTTGAATTGCTGTCGCTCTGGTCGAACCAGCGAAGCTAAGTATGACGATCGCACGCACCAAGCCTCCGGCAAAGCTGAATCTGTTCCTGGAAATTCCCGCACGACGCGACGACGGATATCACGAAATTGATACCGTCATGGTCGCAATCGACTGGCGCGACGAACTGGAAATCGAATCCATCCCAGATCCAAAGATCGACCTGGCGACAAAATGGTTGCCCTCGATCGGCAACGTCGCCGAGCAGCTGGGGTTGGGATGGAGTGACAATAAAACTCCCGATCTTCTGCGAATTCCCGACGATCAATCCAATTTAGTCGTCAAGGCACTCGCGGCCTTTCGACGTCATTTCCAGATCGACACGGGATTTCGCGTCACACTCGGCAAACGGATCCCGGCCGGTGCCGGAATGGGTGGCGCCAGCAGTGATGCCGCGCATGCAATTGCCTGTGCTGCCCAGATTCACCATGTTGACAATCAGCCATCCGCCCTGCACCAAATCGCATCGTCAATTGGCAGCGACGTTCCCTTCTTTTTGCCAAGCGGAGATGAAATATCGCAATCGCATGTTGCGGCTCGCGCCACCGGGCGCGGCGAGCGGTTGTCACCATTGTTAATGCGCACATCTATACACTTTGTTGTTGCGTATCCAGCGGTCAGCCTTTCGACAGCGGCGGTGTACGGGAAATTGAAAGTCCCGCGGATACCCGTCGACTCGACGTCGTTTATAACGGCTATTACCCGCGGTGATCGACCGTCAATGACAGGGGCGATGATGAATCGGTTGACTGAACCGGCAATGGAAATTCTGCCACAGCTGGACGAATTGCTGAAATCCCTGTGGCAATCCGGACTCCAACCGTGTCAACTAACCGGTAGCGGTTCGGCGTGCTTTGGTATCGCAGACGATGCAGAGCATGCCCAGGATGTTGTGAAGCGTTTAAAGACCGAATTGCAACCGGGTGTTTTGCTACAAGCGGCTCAGACGGTTCCTGCTGCTGCACCGATACAGATCGAGCCAAGCTAGAGAACGCAGTCATCAGCGAGGGAGTTCAGATCGTGGAAATAACGGAGATTCGAATCAAGTTAATGGAGTCGTCCGAAGACCGGCTACGAGCATTCTGTTCGATCACAATCGATGGCTGTTTTGTTGTCCGGGATTTGAAAATCATCGACGGTGCCAACGGACCGTTTGTGGCGATGCCCAGCCGCAAGCTGACGGGTCATTGCAACCGCTGCCATCACAAAAATCATTTGCGCGCGGCATACTGCAATCATTGCGGGAATAAGCTGTCCTTTGATAGCGAGGGTGCGCTCGACTCACCGCAAAAACTGTATGCCGATGTCGCACATCCGATCAACAGCGAGTGTCGCGAGCTGATTCAGGATGCCGTCATCCAGGAGTTCGAGGCGGAGTTAAAGCGTTGTCAGCAGCCCGGTTACCGGTCGCGCTACGATGACGACTTTGCCGACGCCGGCGAAGAGGTCGAGGCCGCCCTGATCGATCCACCGCACCCCTCGCCGACCCCTCCTAAGCAACGTCCGGTCGACCGGCCCGCCGAAAGACGCGAGGAAAACCTGGCCGGCCATGACAATGACGACTTCGGTGCCGGCATTTTCTAGAGGTGCCGCAGACCGGACTGGCTCTGTTTCCAGCGGTTCGCTAAAAGAGAAGACCTCCCGCCGGGAGAGTGAACACCCAAAGTGCTCTTTGCAAACGTTCACGTGTTCCTTTTGACAGCATGAACCACTGCGGTGACCAAGGACGGCCCCGTGAATACACCTTTCATTCGCGTCTTGAAACTGGCATTCCGCCGTCGCTGGGCGGTCGCCGGCATAGCGGTCACGTCGCTGACGATTGCATTGCTGTGGAGTGCCAACATCAGTGCGGTGTTGCCGATCGTGGACGTCGTTTTTGCCGGGTCGACGTTATCGGAATACGTCCAGGAAAACATCGAGACCGCGCAGGAAGCTGCGGCGGAAAGCGGCAGGAAAATTGCACGAATCGAAGCGGGGCAACCGGCCGGGCCGCACGAGTCTTTGGAGCAGCTTCAGGATCTGCGCGCCCGCCAGCTGCAAAAAGCGGATTGGTACAGCTGGGCGCAACCGTACATGGACGAGTATGCGCCGACGACTCCGTTTAAAACTTTGTTGGCGATCCTCGCATTCCTGGTGATCGGAACCGGGCTTAAACTGATTGCGTTGACGGCCAACATGATGTGGGTTCAATACATCACCGACCGAACCGCAATTGATCTTCGCCAGATCTTTTTCCGCAAGGCTTTGCGGTTGGATATGGATGCCTTTGGCGAGAACGGATCGGCGGACTTGACGGCGCGTTTGACCAACGACGTCGCGTTGGTCACGGCCGGTGTTTCGAACTTGCTTGGACGAATGATCCGCGAACCGCTCAAGATGATGGCCTGTCTGATCGGTGCCGCCTGTGTCTGTCCCAGGCTGTTGCTGTTGGTGTTGATCCTGTCGCCGATGCTGGCGATTGTCATGCAACAACTCAGTCGTGCGATCCGACGTGCCAGTCGTCGCGCGATGGAGGAAATGAGCCAGTTGTATGGAATGTTGAATGATTCCTTCGCCGGAATCCGACTCGTCAAAGCGTCCAATACACAAGCTTTTGAAAGAGCGAGATTGCGTCGCGCAACCTACGCCTACTATCGCAAATCGATGAAGATGGCGTTTTACAACACGTTGGCTCGGGGAACGACCGAGATGATGGGTATGTCCACGGTGTCCCTCGCGATTCTGGCCGGCGGGTATTTAGTTCTGAACCAGGAAACCCATCTCTTCGCCCTGCGAATCACGACCGAACCACTGAAGCAAGGTGAAGTGTTTCTGTTCTTCAGTTTTCTGATCGGCGCATCGGACCCGGCCCGGAAGTTGGCTGACGTGTGGAGTGGGTTGCAACGCGGCATCGCGGCGTCGAACCGCGTGATGGAAATTGTTGACCAGCCGATACGCGTCGAAGAACCAACGTCGCCGCGTTCGCCGGTTCGTCCTCACGAATCAATCCGACTCCGTCAAGTCGAGTATCAATACCCGTCCGGCCCGAAAGTCTTGCGCGGGATCGATTTGGAAATACCGCACGGAGAAACCGTCGCAATTGTTGGACCCAACGGCTGCGGCAAGAGCACGATCGTCAGTTTGCTTTGTCGCTTCGACGATCCCCAGGGCGGCGAGATTTTGTTGGACGATGTCCCGATCACCGAGATGCGCACCCGAGACCTTCGACGTCGACTCGCGCTGGTCACGCAGCGGACGATCTTGTTCGACGACACGATCGAAAACAATATTCGATATGGAAGTCCCGGCGCCGATTCACACGATGTCGTTCGCGCCGCCAAGCTGGCCTTCGCCGACGACTTTATTCGAAAGAAAACGCCCAACGGCTATCAAACCGTTCTTGGTACCGGAGGGATGCGTCTTTCCGGTGGCCAAATGCAACGGATCGCGCTTGCGAGAGCCTTTCTGCGCGATCCCGACATTCTGATTTTAGACGAAGCGACCAGCCAAATTGATATGGAAAGCGAACAGCTGATCCATCAGGCACTGGAAAAGTTTCTGGTCGGCCGAACCGGCGTGATGATCACGCACCGGCCCAGCACACTCGCGATGGCCGACCGAATCATCGTCATCGAGCAAGGCGAAATCGTAGCCGCGGGAAGTCACCAAGAATTGATCAAGCAAAATCGATTCTTCCGCAGCCTCTGTGGATCGGATCTGCCACAGGCAGCTTAGCGAATCGATTTGTGCGATCCGTCACAGGCGGGAAATCTCTGGGAGAGCCCGCAGGTGCAATCATGGATTCCGAAACCGTCCATGATTCGTTGCTCGCAATTGTCGATTCTAGATTCCCGAGTCTTTGATTGTTTGGGCTGCGAGAAATGAAGGATGTATCCTCGTTGGCGTCCTGGTGTTAACGATTCGAACGCGGCTTTTAAACCCGGGTTGTTGTCGAGTCGACATTGGAATTCCAGCGGGAGTTCCAGAGCTGTTCTGTCAGGTGTTACCTTCAAACCGGATTTTTCGACTTCGATCGCTTCGATGATGTAGGACTTCAACGTGGATTCCAATCGCTTGATCTGATCGACACTCGTGAAGCGAATCACACGGCCGGCATGCGTGTTCTCGCCCGGCTTGGTCAGGATGCCGCTGGCATCTTTCAATAAGATTCCTTTGAAGAATGAAATCGTACAACAGTTCTTTAAGCTACTGATTCCGACGACGTTGCCTTCCTGGAAAGTATAAACGGGAACCCGCCACTTGAATTCTTCGGTCAGCCCGCAAGCGATGGCAATCGAGCGCAAGACCGCGAGTTCTTTCTGCCAAGTTTTGCATTTTCTATAGTAGGCGTCGACCTTGGTGTTCGATTCACTCATTTCGTTAGGGCTCGCAAATCGGCATCGTTGATAGCCTCGACACCATGACGCGCTGACTTTTCCTATCGATCAACTTCCTTGTCACCGCGACTGGCGATCAGGCAAGCGATGGCAGCCCGATTTCTAGCGCGGTCACAAACAACAATTCAACCCGGCGCACCGAGGACGATCCTGTTTGCGTGGCATGGCAGTTAACCGTGATGGAACGCCAGTTTAACACGGATCGGGACGTTTGCACGTCTCAGGATGACAACTCAGAAGTCCAGCGTGTATAGTTGGAGCAGCCGATCTGCGTCAGTTCGACTCCAGTGCTGCGGGCCTAATCTTGCGGCGACGGATGAATCCATTTCCCAAACGCGTGATGATGTGAATAACCAGCCTTCAAACGACTCGCTGGACTTTCGGGCGTTTCAAAAGCGATTGCAAGAAGGTGAGTCAAACGCCGTTAAAAAGTTGTTTGACGAGTACTCGCGAAGACTCATTCACCTGGCGGGAAACAATATTCATCCGGCTCTGCTGAAACGATTCGACGGAGAGGACGTGGTCCAATCGGTTTTTCGAACCTTCTTTCGACGTCAAGAACAGGGAAAATTTCACATCGAGCATTCTCAACAACTGTGGCAGTTGTTGGTGACGCTGACACTGTGCAAAACTCGGTCGCATGCGCGGAGACATCTGGCGGATAAGCGAAACGCGGCCACCGACCAGGCGATGACCGATGAAAACCAGATGCTCGACCGCCAACCATCGCCCGAGGATGCGCTGGCGCTGTGGGAGGAAATTGACGCGGTTTTGGCGGGGCTGCCGACCCGCACCGCGGAGATCATTTCAATGCGTCTGGAGGGCAGAAACCGGTCGGAAATCGCCCAGCAATTGAATCTTTCGCGACAAACCATCCACCGAATCCTGAAGCTCGTCCAGGAACGGCTGGAGCAACGTTTTGAGGAGTTTTCTCGAGTGAATTCGCCGGATTCGGAAAAAAAACCCGAATCCAGTTGACACTATTCTCGGCCGTCGCGATGAATCAATTAGAGCTGGTGAGAATGCTCTATCCTCCCGCATTGCAATGAACGAATCAGAGTCACTATTGATGAACCAAGCATCCGACAGAAAATGAACAAGCCAGCTGTGAACGACACAAACGACGAACCATGCATTCAAACGGTCGCGGAACCGCTCCAGCAATACCTGCAAGAGAAAGCGTCTCCCAAGCCGGGTCGAAATAACGCGACCTCTGAGGTTCCGTCCCCAAACGTTAGAGCGTTTCGTCCCACAAACCGTCAACCGCTGGCGATGCTAACGATCCTTGATGATGGTAGTCGAGAAGACGGCGAGACGATTCGCATCCGCGATTCAAGGTTCACGATCGGTCGCGAAAAAGGTGATGTCAAGATACCGTTTGATGGTGACATCTCCTCTCAACATGTGGAACTCCGTTGTCAAAAACAGAAAGGCCGATTTCGATGGTACCTGATCGATAGAAAAAGTACCAACGGCACGTTTGTTCGTGCGTTTCGCGCGTCGCTTTCGCGAGAGACCGAACTGATTATTGGCAGCCGCCGCTACCTGTTCCAATTGCCCGTGCTGGGTAGCGAAGCAACCGAAACGGAAGCCCTGCAAACAAACGCATATCGAGCTCCGACTCGCACCCTGTTCGAACAGTTTGTGCCTCGATTGACCGAGACCGGTGTCGCCGAGCAACATGCTCGATCATTCTCCATCGGTGGACGCGAGATGAATTTGGGCGGCGACCCGCGATGCGATATCACAATCCAAGATGACCCCTTCATCAGTCCTAAACATGCTCGAATGTATCAAGACGAGTCAGATCGCTGGATGATCGAAGATCTAAAGTCGCTGAATGGTGTTTGGATTCGAGTCAACAAGTTCGCGATCGACAAGCAAACCGAATTCCAACTCGGACAACAACGGTTTCGGTTCCAACCCAACACCAATCATTAACCTTCGCCAAATGCCTGATCAGCCTCAGCAATCGTGGAACGTCGGTTCGGATTCATCGTGTGACATTGTTGTCAAAAGCGGTACGGTCTCCGGCCGGCATTGTTGTCTCAAACGTGACGGCGCGCAACTGATACTTGTCGACCTGGATTCGACCAACGGCACCTTCGTCAATGGCCGCCGGGTTCACGGGTCGACATCAGTATCGACTACGGACCGAGTCACGCTTGGCCAGACGACGATCATGCCCTGGCCCAAAGATTTGTTATCCGAGCAATTGCCACAGCGTGATCCAATGCCTGGCAACCAAAATTTACCGCATGACGGTTTGAATGTGCCTACCACGCCACGGCGGATCATCACGATCGGCAGGGGAGCGGACAATACTGTCGTACTGGGCGAACCAAATGTGTCGACGCATCACGCCCGATTGGTCATCAATGGCAACGAAATTGTTCTTGAAGACCTCGGATCGACAAACGGTACGTCGGTCGGGAAGGTGGAGAACAAGATTGCCAGCTCTGTCGTGCGCAAAAATGACACTGTCTTTCTCGGGTCTACGGCCTATCAAGTATCCGACTTGTTGCGACGGTCGAGCCCCACGTTCGTCGAGACGGCCCAGGAACCGGCCGATCTCCCCAAAACCTTCCATTCACCTGCCGGCAAACGCTCGCCGGGCATTCCAATCATAACAGCGGCGGTGGGTTCACTGGCGATCCTGACCATCGGCTGGTTGGTAATGCGAAATCCGGTACAGCAAAATCCGGCACCGAATCTTTCGGTAACCGATAATCCGTCGGCAAGCGAAACAGATCAAACCAGCATGGCGACGTCGGCATCAATTGCGGTGATCGATGATCTGGGAAAGAATCCGCCTGTATTTCACAATGAAGAATTTGTTGAAAGCGCACCGCCCGCGGGATCGATGGAGGGAGCGTTGTCGGCGGATGAACGGTTGGCGAACTGTTTATACGTCATCGTTTGCGCGGATTCTGAGCGTAAAACTCCCTTTCGGGTCGGCACCGGATTCGCCATCGATTCCGATCATATCGCAACCAGTGCCACGGTGATTCAGGCCATCGGACGATTGCAACAGAGCGGTTTCCCGGACACATTCTTGTATTCTCCGGCATCGAAAAGCGAAAGAGAGATAACATCGATGAAGTCCCATCGACACTATCTACGTGCCGGTGAAATTGCACACAAAGCACAGCAGGAATACGACTCGCTGTATGACGAACTGGAGTCGACTCCGCCGAAACCCGACGATTTTGAGACAGTGAAAGGCCGATTGATCGAAGCACGAATGAGGGCTTTGCGGGCACTTGATCAAAAGACGTCTTATGACGTCGCTGTTATCAAATTGAATAAACCGGTTGTGAATTGGTTGACCGGGGCCGAATCGGGCGTTCGATTGCGGCCCAATCAAAAACTGAATGTCGTTGGATGTGCATTTGACATCGAGGACCCGTATTTCGATTCCACCGTTGACTTGGACGTTGTCACCATGGCCGGTCGATTCGGGCAGCTGGTAAAATCTTCAGCTGACGAACCGCCTCGGATAGTCGCCAGGGGAGCGAAGCAACAAACGGAGTTGGCGTTTCTGGGTAGCCCGATCATGAATGCACAGGGTCAGGTTGCCGGAATTTATTCGCGTCCGTCCCCGCCCAACGGCGACGAAGAATCGGAATCGGATTTAACGTTTGAAGCAGCGATGTACGAACGCATAGACGAGTGCCTTGCCCAGCCAGATTGAACGACCTGTCGAGTATGAGCAACACAAATGTATCAATCAAAGATCCTTGGAATTCTATTGTGCTTGATCACGGCACAAGCGGTGACGGCCCAGGAAGTCGTCATCGTTGATCCCGTCTATCGATTTCCGAGGCGGTTACGTTGGGCAGTCTATGATCCATATTATGCGGTGACTTCACGCATCTACGCCCAAGCCGATCTGATTCGCGCACAGGCCGACGCAGCCGTCGGCTATGGCTACGCGCGCCAACTTCACGCCGATGCCTACAGCAAGGAACTAGACAACTGGAAAAAGGAGCTTCGGGTCTACTGGGAACGCAAGGCCCTCGCCGAGCAGAAAAAACTTGAATTGCAGCATGTCCGGCAGATCACACAAATGAGGTACCTGAACGATCAAAAGTGGCAAAACAGCCGAGTTTGGGACCGCTTGAAGAATCACCCGGAATTAAGCGAATCGAAAATCCGCAACGGCAGCGCGCTAAATTTTATGCTCGCTCGTCTCGCCGCATCATCACTCCCCTATCAATTCGACGCCGATTCGTCTCGATTCAGCGCCGAAGCTCTCGGACAACTGGACCTCGACTCCGAACTGCTAAGCCATATCACATTGAAACAAGGTCCATACAAGTTTTCTGCCGACCATTCGGTTGACAGCACCATTAATCTTTGGCCGTACTTGCTTCGTTGGGACGATTTCAAAGCATCCCGTTTGTCCTTCGAGGCCGCGCGCGACACCGTGGTCAAAGAATCAGAAGCCGATGGCCAAGCTTCGGTGGAAAGCATCAGACGAATGGAGGCAAGCTTATTGCAGTTGTCCAACGAGTATCATGGTTCGGCCAAAGTCGCCCAGTGGGTCAAGGAACGAAATCGGTACACTCATTTTTACTCAGGTGATCGTTTTTTGCAGGAGTTGGATCGCGAGATTCTGCAACTTGAAAAGACCGGTGACATTCGTCCGTTGCGCGGTCAAAGCGGCTATGATCCCAAGACCGACGGAGATCATGTCGTCAGTCTGCTCAGTTTTATGAATCGCAATGGTGTCGAATTTGCACCGGCCACGCCGGGAAGCGAGTTCGCCTATCACAACTTATTCGTCCTTATGAGAAGCCTGTATTTGACCGTTTCTGAAGAAGACG
Source organism: Planctomycetales bacterium (assembly GCA_020426665.1). Lineage (GTDB taxonomy): Bacteria > Planctomycetota > Planctomycetia > Pirellulales > Pirellulaceae > Stieleria. The sequence continues at coordinate 12,692 of JAGQPO010000132.1, read as the reverse complement.
AGTCATTGAAACCAGCAAATCTCGGCGAGCTGCCGAAGTAGAAAACGAAGTCGTCTCGCGACGTTAAGTTCTTCCGAGATTGGTAGATATCAACCCACTTTCCATTGAAAGAATTGCCTGTCATGGTTCGGTTTGTTTTCACAGTTTCAGTATGGCTTGTGGTCATCGCCATATCACTTGTTCATACGTCGGTCGGTGCCGCAACGCCCGCTGAAAGCTTGTTAAATCAACCCGACAGCTGGTTCGCCGGCGATGAGGGTCGAAAAGCGGTCGAGTGTATTTTGACCTGGCAATCGCAACACGGTGATTGGCCCAAGAACAAAGACACGACAAAAAAACAGTTCGATGGTGACTCTTCAAAGTTAAAGGGGACGTTTGACAATGGGGCCACGACTGGTGAACTGCGAGTTCTCGCAAAAGCATTTCGGGTGACCGGTGACAGCCGCTATCAGCAGGCATTCTTTAAGGGTTTCGACCACATCCTGCGGGCCCAGTATCCCAACGGAGGCTGGCCACAATATTTTCCCCTGAGCGACAAGTACCATCGACACATTACATTCAATGATGGCAGCATGATCCGCATCCTGGAGTTTCTTCGTGATACTTCCGCATCAACGGATTTCGCTCTGTTGGACGAAAACCGACACGCTTTGGCGCACCATGCATTCGATCGCGGAGTCGACTGTATCGTCAAATGTCAAGTTGTCATTGACGGCGCGCCGACCGTTTGGTGCGCACAGCACGACGAAGTCACTTTGGCGCCCGCTGACGCTCGCAGCTACGAACTGGCGTCGCTTAGCGGTGCCGAAAGTGCAGGTATCGTGCGCTTCCTGATGACTCTGGACAACCCAAGTCCGGACGTCGTCCGCGCGGTCAAAGGTGCCGTCGCCTGGTTCGAGTCCAGTCGCATCGATGGCTACCGGTATAACAGGAGCAGCAATGAGACTAATCTGATCAAGGACCCGAACGCTCGACCGCTGTGGGCAAGATTTTATGAACTCAAGTCGAATCGCCCGTTCTTTTGTGATCGAGATGGAGTTGTCAAATACGACATTCAAGAGATCGGTGCGGAGCGTCGCGGCGGTTACACGTGGTATGGAAATTGGGGCCAAACGGTCCTGAACGAATATGCCAAGTGGCTTAAGAGATGACGTCGTTGATCACGCGGCCATAAACATCCGTCAGCCGGAAATCGCGACCGGCGTGATGGAACGTCAACTGATCGTGGTGCAGGCCCAATTGATGGAGCAGTGTGGCGTGCAGGTCGTGCATGTGGACTTTGCCACGTACGCTGGCGAAACCAAACTCGTCCGTTTCGCCGTACGCGATCCCCGGACGAAATCCGCCACCGGCCAACCAAACGGTGAAACCGCCGGGGTTGTGATCGCGGCCCGTGCCGTTGCTTTGCGAATAGGGCGTGCGACCAAATTCCCCGCCCCACCAGACGATCGTGTCCTCCAACAGACCACGTCGTTTCAGATCACCCAGTAGCGCCGAAATGGGGCGATCGACTGCTTTGGCGTGCGTTTCGTGTTTGGGCAGATTCGAGTGCTGGTCCCAAGCCGGATTGGCCGAGTTGTCACCATAATTGACCTGGACGAAGCGCACACCCGATTCGCATAACCGTCGCGCAAGCAGACACTTCTTGCCATAGCTGCGCGTCTCCGGATTGTTGATCCCGTATTCCTCAAGCGTGGTCGCCGACTCGCTGGACAGATCCAACACACTCGGTGCAACTTGCTGCATCCGCCACGCCAGATCATAGGATTCATCGACGGCTTCGAATTCGCTGTTTGCAATTCCACGACGCCGGATCTGTTCGCGGTTCAATCCGTTGATCAACTGCAACTGTGCCTGTTGCCGGGCAACGGACGCGTCTTGGCGGCCCAAGTGATCGATCGACAATTCCTCTCGCCCCGCGCTGCCAATCGGTGTGCCTTGAAACCGCGCCGGCAGAAATGCACAGCCATAGTTTCGCGGACCGCCGTTGCCGATCGACGGCGAAATCGAAACAAAACCCGGTAGGTCTGCGTTTTCGGTGCCCAGTCCATAGTAGATCCACGATCCGACCGAGGGTCGGATAAAGTTTGTTGATCCGCAGTGCAAAAACAATGTTGCCGGTCCATGCGCGACGCCGTCAGTGTGCATCCCATGCAAAAAACACAGATCGTCGACGTGCTTTGCGGTTTCGGGGAACAGGTCCGAAACGTAGCGACCTGTTTCACCGTATTGTCGGAATTCCCATGGAGATCTCATCAGTCGTTGTTCGATCCCACGTTGTCCAGTGCGGGCAAATTCACGAGCGTCGTCGAAAGGCATTTTGTTGCCGTCATTTTTCGCCAGCGCCGGTTTGTAATCAAAGGAGTCGACGTGACTGACACCGCCTTGCATAAACAAAAAGATGATTCGTTTGGCGCGCGGCTGAAAATGCGCACCCGCTGGCAGACCCGCGCCCGTTACTTCGGACGCCGGCACACCCACTGCATCGGCGGCCAGTGCTTTGGAGGTCAGTGCCCTGGAGGCAAGTGCGCTGGCAGCCATCGCGCCGGCGGCCAGCGAACTGAAGCCGCATGCCGATTGGCGCAGCATGGACCGACGAACCATTTGAATTTGATGGATGTTTGTTTTGTCGGTCATTCCAGATACCGAAAGTCAATCGAGGCAAACAGGGACTGAATCAAATCGACCACGCGGTCTTCGTCCGACGATTCCGATTCAGCATCAAGAAAACTCAAACACATATCCAACTCGGCAGGGTCGGGGGGACGACCGAAACAGTCATGGTAAATCTGTCGAATCAACGCTTGTTTTGGATTCGCGCCGGATGGTCCAGCCGGCAACGCGGCGAAGGCATCCCGATATCGTCGGCCGGAATGTCGTGCACGGTCAATGATCCACTGGTGATTCATCATTGCCAGTGATTGTGGAGCGATCGTACTCTGGGAACGTTGTCCGACCGAAACGCTGGAATCGGCAAAGTCAAATGTTTCAAACAATGGCGGCAATGAGTTGCGAAACACCGGCCAGTAGACGCTTCGGCGCGCCGAGCCATGTTCATACTCATAGTCAGACGCCGTGTCGGGGCGAATCAAAGACCCACCCATCGTCCGATCCAATTCACCGCTAACGATCAACATCGTGTCACGGATTGCTTCGACGGGAAGACGTTTAATCCTCCCGGATGCGTACAGACGGTTGTTCGGGTCCGTCGCAATCCGATCGGGGTCATCCGTTACGCTTCGCCGGTATGCGTCACTGCAAACAATCGTTCGAACCAAATGTTTCGTCGACCAATCATGTCCGATCAATTCGCGGGCCAGCAGATCCAGTAGTTCGGGGTGAGAAGGCGCCAGACCGGTCGTTCCAAAATTGTTTTCCGTCGCAACCAGCCCATCGCCCATCAGCCATGACCAAACGCGATTCGCATACACGCGGGCGGTTAAGGGATTTTCAGAATCCGCGATCCAGTTCGCCAGCTCAACACGCCCACTGCCACTTTGGAACAGTGTTGTTTCATCCCGGCGGGGGCCGATGGCGGAAAGAAAGCCTCTGGAAACACTTTCACCGGGTTGATGGACGTTGCCTCGAATCCGAACGGCGATTTCCCGGCGGGGTTCACTTTCGGAGATTGTCAGGTATTTAGGTCGTTCGTCTATTTCCGCCTGAAGCCGTTTCAATCGAGCACTTAATTCCTTTCTCTCGGCAACGGCGGCTTGCTTGTCGACGTCGGCATCAGCACTGTTCGTTTTCGGTTTTACTGCGTCGCCCTGATCAACGGGAATGAATTGAATTGCATCCACGATCACGCACCCGTTGGCGTCTTCATTGGACACGATCACAAATGATTGCCCACCCTTTTCAAAAGGGAACACGCCAAGGGACAACCACAGGCCGTCATCGGGCGGCGTCTTACGCTGGTTGACGATGATGGTTGCCGACTCATTGGCGCTGAAAACTTTGACCTGGACATTGGTCGCGCGGTTTTCGTGCGCCGTGTACGACATCCGAACTTCATAGTTCCCAGTTGCCAGATCAACGGGATCGAACGTCGCGGTTTTGCTGCCCTGGCCTTGCGTTTCATCATGACGATATCCACTGCCGACATACGGTTTCACAAATGTTGACTCGACCCAATTTCCGGCCAAGGTCGCGGCGGAATCGTCGACGACAATCCCGTCGAGTGATTGGAGAGGGACAGCGGTGCGGATCTTTTGTGATCGGTCGTCGACGATCGATTTGATCGCTTCGAGTCGCGCCGTGACACCCGCGACCTGTGACTCGAGTTGTCGATAGTGGGATTCTGTTTCTGCATCCAAAGGAAGCGGCTTTTCAATCCACTTCGAAAGGTTCGCGTGTTTTAACGGCGTTGTTGATCGCATGATTGCCGCAAGAGCGTAATAGTCGCGTGTCGGAATCGGATCGAACTTGTGATCATGGCAGCGGGCGCATCCGATGGTTTGTGCCAAGAAGGCTCGGCCCATCGTCTCAAGCTGCTCGTCGATGTGGTCGAACTCTAGTTTGGTCTTGTCCTGGTCTTCCAGGTTGGAATTGCCAAAGGCTAGAAAACCTGTCGCGATCGCTCGCCGCCGTGTCTCTTCCAGATCATCAACGGCCATCAAGTCACCCGCGATTTGGTCGCGAATCATTTGGTCCACGGGCCGATCACTGGCAAACGATTCAACCAGGTAATCCCGATAACGCCATGCCTCGGGCAAGATAAAGCCACGCAACGTGATCGATTCGGCATATCGAACAACGTCCATCCAGTGCCGCGCAAAATGTTCGGCGAAGTGTGGAGAGGCAAGCAAATCGTCGACAAGTCGTTCGTATGCCAACGGAGACGTGTCGGATAAAAAAGATTCCACGAGTTCCGAGGACGGCGGCAACCCGTGCAAGTCAAACGCGAGACGTCGAACCAGGACACGGCGATCTGCCTCAGCGGCCGGCGTGAGACCGGTTTCGCGAATCCGCTGATTGATCAGACGGTCGATCACGGAAGCGCCAAGATCAGTTCCTTCGGAATGGGTCTCGCCCAAATGGGACTGATGCGCCGGTGCGTCGCTCAGCGGGCGATACGCCCAATGCTCCAATGCTCGTTGCACCGAAAGACCGGTCGGCTTCATCGGTTCTGCGGAGACTGATTTCGCTTGACGCGGGTCAACGGCGCCCGTTTGTATCCAGCGGCGGAACTCCGCGATGACCTGGTCATCCAATTTGCCGTCGGGCGGCATTTGCAAGTTGGGGTCGTTGTACTCAATCGCCTTGATCAACAAGCTCGAAGTCGGATCGCCCGGTACGATCGCCGCACCCAGGTCGCCTCCGGCGGACCAGCCGTCGCGCGAATCAAGTAACAACCCGCCGCCGACATCGGTGCCGGTTGAATGACACTCCAGACAATGTTCAATCAACGCCGGACGAATCTTGGACTCGAAAAGTTCCGCGCCCTGTCCGCTGGGATCGTCCGACGATGAACCGATCGCCGGCTCCTTTGCGATGCCAGGAATGGTGGCATGCAAGGCCAGGCAACAGGTCAGCAGCAGCGTCGAAGTGGTGGTTTTCATCAGAACCGAACGGTGGCTTCCAAAGGAAGGGTACAATCTCTCCTCCCATTTTAGCAGCTCGATCGGATCGCGTTTCGCGTCGTTTGCCCCGTTTCCATCATCACGACGATACACTGGCGCAAAACTTGCCGGCATAGGTTGCGGTACCAACCCGGCATATATCGCGTTCCAGGGGAATCAGAATCGGGTTCGTTCGATCGTGCTGCCGGCAAAAGCTGCCGGTGCGGCAAATCTTGCCGAGACTCAGTCGCGCGCCGGCTGTGCATTTACGCCCACTCTACGAAATGGATGATCGATGATGACGACGAAAACCAAGACGAACGTGCTCGATTTACTTGGTAGCGAAGGTGAAGGTCTGCTGACACACCGGTGTGATACGATTCCAGCTTCGCAGCTGTATCTGCCGGGGCCTGATTTTGTCGATGATGTTTGGGCCGACTCGGATCGAAGCCCGCGTGTGCTTCGCGCGATGCAGTCGTTGTTCAATCATGGCCGCTTGGCTCGGACGGGTTACCTGTCGATTCTGCCCGTTGACCAGGGCGTCGAGCATTCCGGAGGCGCATCGTTCGCACCCAATCCGATCTATTTTGATCCGGCCAACATTGCACAATTAGCCGTCGAGGCCGGGTGCAACGCGGTCGCATCGACCTTTGGTGTGCTGGGAGCGATTGCCCGAAAGTATGCGCATCGTATCCCAATGATTCTGAAACTGAATCACAACGAATTATTAAGCTATCCAACCACGTATGACCAGGTTCCGTTCGCAAAAGTGCGTGACGCATGGAACATGGGATGTCTGGGTGTTGGTGCGACGATCTATTTCGGGTCACCCGAATCGACACGGCAAATCCGAGAGGTGTCTGACGCATTCTCCGAAGCCCATGATCTGGGAATGTTTACGATGTTGTGGTGCTACCTGCGAAATTCAGCGTTTACCGTTGACGGCGTCAACTATGAAGCGTCGGCCGACTTGACCGGCCAGGCGAATCATTTGGGCGCGACAGTCAAAGCAGACTTCATCAAACAGAAACAGCCGACCAACAACGGCGGCTATCGGGCAATGAACCAGGGCGGACGGAAGTTCGGAAAGTATGATGATCGAATGTACGACGGGCTTGCAACTGACAACCCGATTGATCTGACTCGCTATCAAGTCTTGAACTGTTACATGGGTCGATGTGGGTTAATCAATTCGGGCGGAGGCTCTGGCGCCAACGACATGCAACAGGCCGTTCGTACCGCGGTGATCAATAAACGCGCCGGAGGCATGGGATTGATCAGCGGGCGCAAGACGTTCCAGCGTCCAATGGGCGAGGGAATCGAATTGTTCAATGCGATCCAAGACGTCTATTTGGATCCCGAAATCACAGTTGCGTGATCGCGAGTGCAATATCTGCAACGCACTTGACCAGTTGCGTCAATCGAAAAACACTGCCAGCCAAACGGTTGGCTCGTCGGGCGATGTCCAAGTGACCCGGTGTTTATGGTGTGCCGGAATCATGATGTGATCGCCGACGTTCATCGTTCGCGGATGGTCGTCACCGTCAAAAAGAAGTTCCGCTTGGCCTTTCAGTACGATGACCCATTCGTTTTCGTCTTGATCGTACCATTGACCGTCGGGCGTTGTGTGTCCCGTCGAAATGATTCGTTCGACGCGTACACTGGGCGAGTGTACGAGAACGTCAACAATCTCTTCCGCGATGACGTTCGGCAGGTCGGCGAAAAGATTCATCGTCATCTACCTGAAACGAGTACCCTCGGGGTAACCTGGAAGCCACGATCAATTGTAGCCAATTCCAGTCACTACCAAGTCGGACCGTTTGAAATGAGTCTTCCCAATCGCAAGGTTGTCATTGTCGGTGGCGGATTCGCCGGAATAGAATCTGCAAAACGTCTGGGGAAATGTGACTGTGTTGATGTAACGATCATCGATAAACGGAACCACCATGTGTTTCAGCCGCTGCTGTATCAAGTCGCAATGGCGGGATTGGACCCTTCCGATATCGCGTCACCGATTCGATCGATGTTATCGCACTATAAAAATGTTCGCACGCTGTTGGGCAGGGTGACGGATTTTGACCTTGAACGCCATGTCGTGATCAGCGAAATCGGGGAAATACCGTTTGACTATTTGGTCGTCGCCAGCGGCGCGATGCACAGCTACTTTGGAAACGACCAGTGGGAGAAATACGCACCTGGGTTGAAATCGTTACCCCAAGCCACTGAAATTCGCCGCCGTGTTCTGATCGCGTTTGAGGAGGCTGAACTGACCGAAGACAAGGCCGAACAAGATGAATGGTTGACCTTCGTGATTGTCGGCGGTGGTCCGACGGGAGTGGAACTGGCCGGTGCGATCGCCGAAATGGCTCGCAATACGTTGCGCCGTGACTTTCGAACCATCGACGCCAGCCTCGCCAGAGTGATCGTCGTGCAAGGTGGTGATCGGATTCTGAAACAATTCCCCGATGACCTGTCGGACTATGGGAAAAAGGCCTTGGAAAGTATCGGCGTGGAGGTCTGTTTGGGAGACCGGGTGACCAACATCAATGAGCATGGCGTGCAGGTCGGAAGCCAATTTCTTCGCGCCAAAACCGTGATCTGGGCGGCGGGTGTGCAGGGCAGCCCGCTAGGGAAAGCATTGGGCGCTGAAACCGATCGCAGCGGTTGTGTGATCGTCAATTCAGATCTATCGATCCCCAATCACCCCAACGTGTTCGTCGCCGGCGATTTGGCAGCGGCGAAGGACCAGCACGGAAACCCACTTCCAGGACTGGCACCCGTGGCAATTCAACAGGGGCGATACTTGGGAGAGATGATCAGTCGCGAGGCGCAATGCGCCGCGATCAATCGTCCGGCGTCCGGACGCCAGCCGTTTCACTATCACGACAAGGGCCAGATGGCCACGATCGGCCGTCGCCGCGCAGTCGCCAAGAGCGGTCGCATCGAATTAACCGGATGGCTCGCTTGGCTGTCGTGGCTGTTCATTCACATCGTTTATTTGAACGGCTTCCGCAACCGCTTCTTCGTGTTCTTCTCGTGGGCATGGTCTTATCTGACCTTTGCACGCGGCGCCCGTTTGATCATGCCCAAGCACTGGCGGATCACAAAGGATTAAGGGGCGGTTGCTGGCTCCAGCAGATCCAAGCCAAATTCTTTGCCCTTTTTTGACCGCCCGTCCCGCGCCGAATCGTAAACTGTTTGGGGGACGTGCGACTGCGAGTGATCAGGGTCGGTTCGGCATCGATCGCGCCGCTTTGGACGCCGTACATCACCCATTTTCCGTCTCCCGAAATGCGCTCCGACGAAATCGTTTTCCAGAGGACGACGCGAATAGGCGGGACGATCGGCATGGCCAAGTGCGGGCGAAAGGGCCAACCAAGCTAGCGCGGTACCGACAGCTTCATCCGGCCCGCCGAGTCGGCGAGTTTTTTCAGCCGGCCCAACCGCGGATCGCACGCAGGTGATTCCCCCTTCCGAATACCGGTTCCCGCCGAGTTCGCGATTCGGCTGTCCTGGGAAATTTCGCATCACCGAGGATTTTCAGGACGGTCTCGTCGGTCACCGTTTCGCGAATCGCATAGCCGAAGACGAAAGTGTCGCAGCATTTAGGGCATCGGACCGTTTTTCCGATCAGGTCCACGCTGGCACGAAGCCGATGACCCTGCGGACATTGGCACAACATGCGTTCGTTTTGCTCGTTCATTTGATCCACCTTCGTCTGGAATCATTGTCGCCATAAGAAGAGACGCTGAGACCGCGAAATTATTTGGCCAAATCCCAAATTTTTCGCAAAAAATAGACATGGCGTCTTAATGGTGGATTTGCCGGGTCGGCCGAGCGATCACGGTGACGACGAGCACATTCGCACAGATTTGTTGGTTCCCGTCGTATTGCTGGCCCGCGCAGAACGTCCACGCCGAACATTGCATCCGGCGTTTTTGTAGACTGTGTCTTGGCTCAGCCCGAGTCGATCTACCGGTAGTACGCGGATTCCCGCATAATATCGGCCCTCGGACCTGAATTGCTCCATAGTTTATGACCGCGTGTTGCAGGACACTCGGTTTTCGCCCGTGTCACGAAGGAACACACACCATGCTGGCAATCATCGTTTGGATCGCAGTCTTTTCTTTTATCGCAGCTCTGTTTTGGGCCGGCTCACCAGGAAAAATGCTTCGCCCGATGCTGGCGACGTCAGTGGTCCTCATCGCGATATCGCCGGTTTCTGTGCTGGCTCCGCAGGATGCCGCTGCTCAAGAGACAACCCGTCAAGAACCGGTTGCCGACGCCGACCCAACGACGGCGGATGCGGATGCGAATGAGCCGGCCGAATCAACGACGGAACCATCGTCGGCGAACGCCGTCCGGGCCGGGCAGGGCGGCGTGCCATGGATCGCCTACCTGATTCCGCTGCTCGGCGTGGCCGGTCTGGTGTTCACGGTTTGGAAAACAAAATGGGTCTCGGCACAGGAGGTCGGTGGTGAAAAGATGGCGCGGATCGCCGCGAATATTTCTGAGGGTGCGATGTCCTTTTTGAAGGCAGAGTACTCGATTTTGGCTGTCTTTGTGATAGCGGTAGCGATTCTGTTAGGGTACGCCGGCAGCACTCAAGGAGAGTCTTCGTCGCCGTTGGTCGCCGCATCGTTCGCCTGCGGAGCCGTTTGCTCGGCACTGGCAGGCTTTGTCGGAATGGTGGTCGCGACCAAAGCAAACGTGCGGACTACCAATGCGGCCCAAACCAGCCTCGGCAAAGCACTCGAAGTCGCCTTCGCCGGCGGCAGCGTCATGGGGATGGGCGTTGTCGGTTTGGGTGTGTTGGGTTTGAGTGTGCTGTTTGTCGTCTATGGCAGCTTGTTCGGATTGGACACGCAAGACAGTGTCACCCGCGTCATCACCATTCTGACCGGATTTTCGTTCGGCGCTTCTTCGATCGCCTTGTTCGCGCGCGTCGGCGGGGGCATCTACACGAAAGCCGCCGACGTGGGTGCCGACTTGGTCGGTAAGGTGGAAGCGGGGATTCCGGAGGACCATCCGCTTAACCCGGCCACGATCGCGGACAACGTTGGCGACAACGTCGGTGACGTCGCAGGGATGGGAGCGGACTTGTTCGAATCCTACGTCGGATCAATCATCGGAACGATGGTTCTGGGTGCCGCGTTCTTCACGGTGTTTAGCGACGCGGGGATGGATCAGTTCAACGGAATGTCTGCCGTCTTATTACCCTTGGTATTGGCCGGTGTCGGGATTTTGACGTCCATCGCCGGGACGTTTTTTGTAAAGGTGAAAGAAGGCGGAAACCCGCATCATGCCTTGAATTTTGGTGAATTCGGATCGGCCGCGATCTTGCTCGTCCTGACCTATGCGATCATCAAATTCATGTTGCCAGGCACGTGGACGGTCGGGGAAGGCGACGAAGCATTCATCTACACCAGCAACGGTGTATTCTTTGCCATCCTTTTTGGTTTGGGTGCCGGGCTGGCGATCGGAAAAATCACCGAGTACTACACCGGAACCGGCACTGGTCCGGTGATTTCAATCGTTCGTCAGTCCGTCACGGGATCGGCAACGACGATCATCTCGGGCTTGGGTGTCGGGATGATGTCTACGGCCATTCCGATCTTAATCATTGCCGCCGCGATCATCGGAGCCTATGCGATGGCAGGGCTTTACGGGATAGCAATCGCGGCGGTCGGCATGCTTTCCAACACGGGCATCCAGTTGGCGGTTGACGCGTATGGCCCGATTTCTGATAACGCCGGAGGGATCGCCGAAATGGCCGAATTGCCGGCCGAGGTTCGCGGACGGACCGATAAGTTGGACGCTGTCGGAAACACCACCGCGGCGATCGGAAAAGGGTTTGCCATCGGCTCGGCAGCTTTAACCGCTCTTGCGCTTTTCGCCGCATTCATTACCGCTTACAACGCGACACATCCGGAAACACCCATTTACGCGATCAGCATTACCAATCCATTCGTGATGGCGTCATTGTTTGTTGGCGGGATGTTACCGTTCTTGTTCTCGGCGCTGTCCATGAACGCGGTCGGCCGCGCCGCGATGGCGATGATCGAAGAGGTTCGCCGTCAATTCAAAGATATCCCGCAATTGAAGGCCGCACTGAACGTTATGAACGATAACGACGGCAAGGAGTTCGAGGAGTGGTCCCAGGCCGACCAGGACACCTTCCACGCCGCCGATGGAAAAGCGGAATACGGTAAATGTGTTGCGATTTCGACACGTGCCTCAATCCGCGAGATGATCGTTCCCGGATTGGTCGCGATTCTGGTGCCGGTCGGTTTCGGCTTCTTGCCACTGCTCGCCGGATTGCCGGGCAACACCAATGCGATGATGCTCGGCGGATTGCTTGCCGGTGTCACCGTAAGCGGTGTCCTGATGGCATTGTTTCAATCGAACGCTGGCGGTGCCTGGGATAACGCCAAAAAGATGATCGAAGAAGGATACGAAGTGAATGGCCAAATGTTGGTCAAGGGAAGTGATGCCCACAAGGCAGCCGTTGTCGGCGATACCGTCGGCGACCCCTTCAAAGACACGTCGGGCCCATCACTGAACATCCTGTTGAAACTGATGAGCGTTGTCGCATTGGTTATCGCGTCACTGATCTGATCTCAGTGATCCATTGTTCCCAGTCTCTTTTTTTTAATGCAGTCAGTGGGACCGATGGATCCAGTGGATACATTGCGCCGATGTTGGGCGCGAGCGAAGCGTTCGAAAATGGATCAACAAGCTCCGCTTCGCCCAACGCGACGCGACTCAAGTAATTGATGACGATCAAGGCGTCGATGGGGGAGACAAAGTTGTCCGAATTGACGTCGACACAGCGCGCCGATCCGCCTGGTGTGGGCGTTCCACTTAAGTGGTGGGCTCCCGATGGATCCGATTCATTGCTTCTTGCAAGTTCGTTGATCACCACCAACGCGTCCAACGGCGAAACCTTTCCATCGTCGTTCACATCCATTGGGTTGGCGAAGTTTTGCCAATGGTTGACCCCAGAGATCTCGATCGTCGCGATCGCTTGGGATCGACCGACACCGTCGTCGATTTCGTAGATCAAAGATTCCGACAAGGTTACCAAGGCTCGGGGTGCTAAAACGACCCCTTTCCCCTTTTTTAAATACC
>JAGQPO010000131.1 GCA_020426665.1 Planctomycetales bacterium | reverse complement strand
TACCGGTCAGGTAGTTGTCAACGAATTGCAGTGTCAACGTACCGCCAAGCCCCAGCGACACAGTGAATTGTCCGTCCACCGGTTCCGATCCGCGACTGTCACAATCCGGAGCACCCAGCGCGACGTTGGGGGTCTGGTGGATCAATGCGGGCGGTGCGTTTCCGGCGTCCGGCGTGTAACTGACGACGGCGTCGGCAAATGAGATTCGCCCTTGGCTGAACAGGATGCCGACGAACGTATCGGCCGGAGCACTCAAGCCGGGCGCGACCGTTCCGCCGATGATGGTGTTGTTGACGATCCTTTCAATGGCAACCGGGTCGAGCGAAGTTTCGTTCAAGCCGCCGTCGATCCCTTGGACGTTGATCCCGCCGACGGTGTTAAAGGCGATGATGTTGCTTTGAACAACAACGCCGGGCACCAGTTTTTCGGTGTTCAACTCGACCAGGTTTCGTGGGTATCGGACGATCGAATCGGTGGTGTTTCCGGCAACCGTTGCGCTGATGTCGTGCATGATGTTGATGCCGTATTCCTGGTTGAACAGGAATCGGCTGTTTTCGATCATGATCACGCCTTGTGCGTCACGATCACGGTTGCTGTCACCGCGCATTTCGGATCGATCGACCGACGCCAAAGATTTCGTCGGGTCGGCAACGACCACGTCTCCGACCAGATTGATGCGGGGGTCGATGCGCGAGACCTGTTTGATGCCCGGTTGCGGGACAACTTCGTTTTCAAATCCGCTGGAAGGAACCGCCAGCACGTCTAAGACGCTACGGACATCCGTACGATTGATTGCCGCAATGATGTTCGCTGCGACTTCGGTTGCCGTTTGCGGACGCGGCAGATTCGTGTCCTGGTCCAACACCGCCAGACTAAACGGAACGCGTACACGTCCGGGGGTAACCGAGTTGTTGGAATCAAACTCGAACTCGACCGTCGCACGTCCGTCGGTGATCGAGAACATTTGGCCGTCCAACAGGTCCGCCGCGTTTTTGGCGACGATGGAGATTGCGTTGCCGAGTCGGTCGTTGCTGTTAAACGTACGGAATTGGTTCCCGGATTCTGACAGGATGTATTCGCTGCCGTCGCGGATTTCGACCTGGTAGGATCCGGTGACCAGGTTGCTTCGCGGGTCATCCGGCTGGGGGAACTGGAATCGCGTGTCGGTGACAAACGCGGTGTCCAGCGGTGCGTTGGGGCCGCGAGGATCGGTTACTTGTTCGCCACGTTCGGCCAACCCGATGATGAAGTCATCCAGGTAAACGCCTTCATGGTCGTTATCTCGCGATCCGGCCACCGGCGAGGCGCCGAACTGGTCGGCGTATCGTAAGGCGGCGTTGGCAAATGGTCCTGCGTCGGATACCGCAAACCCTGGCAACGTCAGAATACCGTTAGAAGTCGGGATGTAATTCGGGCCCGGCGCTCCGATCGAGGTCGGCAAGAACCTTTCCAGCAGTGCGGTTTGAATCGCAACGGCGACTTCTTCGGTCGTCATTGCCGCACGAACGTCGATCAAATTCGCGCCAGTGGCGGTGGTGTTTCGAACCGTCATCAACGCGGAGGACGAGGTCAACGTGACCGCTTCGCCAAATTCGATGACGTTCGAATCAACGACAAAGTCGTACAGGTTCAATGTGTCAGGCGGAGCCGTGGTGACCGCTGCCTGGATCAGCGCCGCGATTTGCGACGGAGTCAAGACCGCAATGGTCTGGGTTCCCGTCAATCCGGCGGTCAGGTCGATCGAGATTTCGTTCGGCGGTGAGTTCGGATTGTTGGGATCCGAAAGCGAGCCGTCGACTGTTCGTGTGCCATCGTTCAAGACGTACGTTTGGCCGTCCAGAACAAAGGTCTCGCGGGCATTGGGGTCGGCAAGGTATGCCGCCGCGATTCGCGAACCGGCCGGCGAAATCAGCGTCGGTGGGAAATTGACGGTAAAGGTTTCACCGTTGACACGGATCGTTTGTCCTTCGACCAGGTCCGACGCGGGAACCGCTCGGATCGATGTGGATCCGGTATCCAGTCGGCCTGCTGTGGTGAACTCGATTCGCAGGCTCAGTCCGGCTTGTCCGGCGAATTCGGCCAATGAAACTCGAGCTTGCCGCCACGTCGGCGTGTTGTCGAATAACTGTTGCTTATCGACATCGATCACGTCGTTGTAAGGTTCCACCAATGGCGGATCGTCGAACTCGTCATCGGCAAGTCCCGCGCCACGCGCGGTTGTATTGAGTGCGACGGCGTGTTCGGTTCCGTCCGGTTGGACGACATAAACACGCAGTGCGTCGGTGCTTCCACCACCATCGGCTTCGATCAGATAGTTGAAGTACAGCGTCGGGACGTCGCTGGGCGAGTAATTCGCAAGCGAGAACTCCTTGCTCTGTACCTGTCCTTTGGCACCGCCGGGGAAGTTGTACGTGTTGTTAACGGCTTGTCCGTCGCGACGTGCAACCGTCGTCGGGTATTCCGGTTGGCTGCTGTAGTTGGTTTGGAAAGACGTTTCGTAGGTGAACGCCAACGAGGTCGAACCGCCGTGGCCGGCATCACCGCCGCGGTTTCCGGTAAAGTGCCAGAGGTTGTAGTCCAGAGTGCTGAAATCCAGACCTTCGGCGTTCGCAATGCCTGTCGAAATCATCGACTGACCACCGGCAAAGTACGGAACAAATTGTCCCGCGGTGTTGAACGCATAGATATCGCCGGCCGCTGTGATTCCGAACAGAATGTTGGAGTAGATGCCGCCGTCAACACTATTGGGTCCGGCGCGAAGTCCGGTGAAATCGGATCCGACACGCAACAGGTCGGTCGCCGTTTGCACGTATGAGCCGATTTGTCGGTTGAAGTTCAAGAACGTGTTTCCGCCGCCGGTCAATTCATTGTCCGTGACGCGGAACAGGTCACCTCGATCGGTGATCGCGTACATGTCGTTGCCGACGATTTCGACGCCCGTCACGGTGCCGCCCTGCGGAACACCGCCGGCGACCAGGTTGCCGCTGGCACTGGCGATAAAGCCACCGGTGATTCCGATGCTGCGGCCTTGAACCGATGCGGTTGCGTTGCCACCCAGGTTGTTGATCGCGTCGGCTACTTTCACCGCTACGTCTTGGGCGGTGTCGTTAAGATCCAACAAGATTCCGGTGCGGCCGACTTCAACGCCGGGGCTTCCGCCACCGACCAATCCTTGCGAATTGACTTCGACGGAGGTTGCGCCAGCGACCGAGAAGGTCTGGCCGACGACGGTGACCGGAATGGAGTTGTTTGTCAAAGCCGTGACGATGGCATCAAGCACTTCGCTGGCACCCCAAGATTCCTCGACCGGGATCGCAATGCTGGTGGGGGCAACTCCATTGGCACCGATCTGCGAAATTCCAACACCGTCGAACGTAAACGTTGTACCGCTGTCAAAGGCGATTTCGTTGCCCAGGACGGTTGTCACGACACTCGGCAGGCTGTTTTCAATTGCAATCGCCAAATCGTTCGCAATTTGTCGAGCGGCGCGGGGGGTTCCGTTGGCCAGTCGGATCGTGATCGGAATGTTTCCGGGCCTCGGCGTGTCGCCTTGATTGATAAACTCAAACGTTGCGGTGCCACTGTTGGGATCTGTCACCGTAACGGACTGGCTGATGTCCAATCCACCGTTGGCCGACACATTGGCGAGCGCCAAGCGGGGACCGGTGTCGAATTCAAAGATGGTTGATCCGATCGTCAACGTGTCGCCGTCGAGCACAGGTGCACCGGTGACCGCGACGTCACCGGCAAAGTCAAACTCGAACGTTGTCGTGTCCAGGCCGCTGACCAATGTGAACACGTCGCCGTCAAAGATTTGTTGGACCAGTGTTCCACTCGGGCCGGCTTCCACAACATCGGCGAGACCGAGTTGGGTCGATCGGGCGGTTGCCGGAGCGGTCGTGTCGATCTGGCCGATTTCGCGTGGGATCGTACCGGCACCGGAACTCAACAAGGACAGGTTAAACGCAGGGCCAACGGCCAAACCGGTTTGTGGGCTGAATTCGTAAAGCACGTTTCGACGATACTGCAAACCGGCGGCACCGTTGACGATATCGCGGCTGCCGACGAACAAGCCTCGTTCGACATTCTTGTACTCGCGAATCGAGATGGCTTCGACAAAGATTCCTTCGTTGGCAACCGCATCGAGAATCTGGATCGTGTTGTTCTGTTCGAAGACGACGTCGCCGAAGGTTGTGATCCCGGCTCCCGCACTGACTTGGTTGAGTGCGGCGGTGCCGGTGTCAATTTGAACATAGAACCACGAATTGTCGGTGCGCTGACGATTTCCGAAACCGGTGTAGGCATACAATTCCCCGTTACCACGGAAGGCAACGTCGTAGATGTCTTCGCTGCCAAAACTGCCGACCTGGCCGTAGTTTTCGCCGGTAAACGGGTTGACCGCAAACAGTCCGGAGCTGGTGTTGACGTACAGGATGACGTCATCCAGCGAATAAGGAACGATTGAAGATTCGTCGAACAGCACTCGGTCGTTCATGTCATCAACGGCGATGCGGTCGATGGCTTCGATCGGTTGCAGTCGCACCAACGGATTGTTGCTGGCGGGGTTGAAGAACTGGTCCATCGCGATCGGGACCTGCGTCTGGTTGGCGACAGCAACGTAATACGTGCCTTCGACCAATTCCACGCTGCCGATAAATGGATCTTCTGTTCCCGCACCACCGCGACTCAGATCATCGGTGCTGTTGTTCGTGCGAGACGCAGGCAAGTCGTTCGCAACGTTGCTATCGGTGCCGGTGTAAATCAAATCGCCCTGCGCGTTAAAGACATACAAGGCCATGTCGCTGCGGGCGAAGTTGGATGCATAGTCCAAATCGATCACGGTCGACAGATAAAGCGGGCTGCCATCGCGGGTCAGGTTTTCGTACTGGACTTCGAACTGGTACCAATCGACGTCCGTTGCCGAGTCGATCTGTCCGGCAAAGGACTTGGCCAGTCGATCACTTTGCAACGGCCCGGCTTCGACGCCGACGTCACTGGCGACGCCGAAATATCCCAACCGCTGAGCTTCGGAGGCGAATTCATTCGATGCAGTGGTTTCCGCTTCTTCGCCGGTCAGCGGAGAGTGTAAAGGTTGGCCGATGATTTGAACGCCGTTGGTCGCATAACGAACATCGGTCAAGCGGATCTGAGTTCCGGGGCTCTCGTCCGTCTCGCTTAACCGGATTTGCATCGAGTAACGTCCGCGAGTCAGTCCGCCCAGCACGTTCCCGTTGACCAGAGTGTTCAGGTCACTGCCGTCGCGGGTGTTGCTGCTGCGGACACGAACGTGATATTGGTTGATCGTTCCGGATTCGCCGGGGAGCCGGATGCGCATTCCGGCATCTTTCGCGTTGAATGAGAAAGTGTCCTGAAGAACCGACGTTAGAATGTCGCTTTCGATCGTCATCGGGGCGATCGAGGGGAAAATCGGGTTGGACGTTCCAACCAGATTCGGAACTTGGAGGGCGGTGAAGAAGGCCGCGTCAAAGCGGACTTCAACGACGAAATCGCTGGTGGCGCCGCGAGACAGCAATTTTGTCGTGACGAAACCAAGTTGACTGGAGAAGGTACTGTTGAGTGCGGCTGCGATTGAGCCGGCCGGATCCAGATTAAAGTCTGCCGCGGCGACGCTGACGGTGCCGCCGGCACCTCCGGCCAAACCGAATGTCAAGTTTCCGCCGGTCGCGTTGACGATGTCATAGTCGACGGTAATCCGCTGGACCGGGATCCTTTCCTCGTTGACGGTCAATGCTTGGGCTGCATCGCTGTCCAAACGCGGGGAGGTATAGATTCCGGTTGCTGCGTCGACTTCGGCAAGCAGTGAATCGTTCGACGCGGCAAGGATTTCGCCGTTGAAGTCGATCAGCTCGATTACCGTATCCAAACCGTTGCTGGTGCGGTCGATGTCCAACCAAACTTCCGTACCGCTTTCGGCGATAAAGGTATAGACATCGATGTCGTTTCGCGTCGTGATGGCACCATCGACGATGAATCCCAGCCGACGATTTTCGTCGCCCGATTGTTCATCGGGTGCCAGTTCGCCAAGGAATTGAGCTTGGCCGGGGAATGCGTTGGTGTCGAAAACCGTTGTGCGAACCGGTTCCTGTTCCGCGATCGCGGCAACGTTGCGATCGTTGGCGGCTTCACGAATCGTGATGCCGTTCCACTGGCCCGTCGCCACTTGGCTGGTTGGTGCACTGGTGGTGGAAGGGTCGGCGGCAAGAAGTTCCAGGAAGCTGGTCACACGAGCCGTTGCAGCCGTGCCGTCGACTTGCCACGAGAACGCCGTTGTGACGTCATTGGGACCATAGATTGTTCCGAATGTCGGATCGGTTCCTTGGGGCAGGTCAACCAGGTCGATGCTGCCATTAAGCGAAAAGGCTTGCGTACCGGCGACGATCTGGGCTTGAAGTTCTGGGTACTGATCAGCCGCCCAACCTTCATAGGTCGCGTTGGTTTGGTTGATTCCATCGTTGATGTAATAACCGCCGTGAGAGAAACCGACACGGAGCGGTCCGTCGATCGTGTAGACACGGAAATCGGCTTGGCCTGGAGTGCCGACGGTGTACATGATGTCGTCGCTCGGAGCGCTGACATCTTCATCCAGGTAGCTGACCACGTGGATGTCACCCAGCGTCGATGTGGACACAAGGTCCAACGTCGAAAACAGGGTCGGCAAACCGTTGATGAAGTAACTCGTTGCGATCCAGTCAACGTTACCGTTGGGACCGGTGTAGGTTCCACGGCTTTCAACGCGGTCGTTGGAAATCAAAGTCGCCGGCTGTGTGATCGTGGTCGCGGCGAGTGCTGTCGTCGTGTTTCCGGTGGTTAAAAAGGTGCTGTATTCGAAGATAAAGTTTTGGGAGAGCAGTTGTTGCCCGATCGCGGTGTTCTCGACCGTTACGGTGCTGCCGGTCGCGAAGTCCACCAGGTTCGCATCGCCGATGGTGGCTCCAAAGTGGCCGGTGATGTTCGGGTCGACGTCGTTATCGATCGTCGTTCCCAAGTTGACTTCGGGGCCGGTGGGGAGCGTACCGGTTTGCTGTGTCGTGGTGTCGGTGCCGCTGACGACTCCGCTGATCACGCCGTCGTTGTCGGTGTCGACTTGTGCGAAGCCGTCGATCGTGAATCCTGCGCCCGAGAAGTCGTCCGAGATGGCGGTCAAAATAACCGGGAAATCGGGGTGGCCGATCAATTGCAATGAACCGCCGATTCGATCGGCGATGTCACGGAATTCGTCAGCCGCGGTCAGCAGCGAACCGCCGACAATAATTCCCGCGGGATTGGTTTGTTCTTCGCCGGCCTGTGTCTTGAATTTTACGACCAGTGAACCACGGGCGTCACTGATCAACCGCAGGCCGCCGTAGATGTGTTTGTTGGGGACTTCGATCGATTCGGTAACGACATGGACGATGTCAACGTCATCCCAAACGCCTTCGGTCACCAATTGACCGCCGCGAACCGCCAAACCATTAACCGCGTTGCGAGTCAGCGTATTGTCTTCGATCAGCGGGCCGCTGTTACCGACGACATCAAACATTCCCAGCGCGCCGGTCGCACGCCCATGGTCGTAAACCTCTTGTGAGTTCAGCGAATTAACATCGACCGTGATTGCGGCCGCATCGTTGTCGATAAAGTCGTTGTCAACGATGATCGGCGTTGCCGCGCGAACGAAGACGGCCCCCGAGGCGTTGTCGCTGCGACCAACCCGAGTGCCGTTCAAGAAACCGCGGCCGTCGGCGCTGTGTTCGATGCGGCTGTTGGTCAAACGTAAGTCACCTTGGTGCACTTCGATCGCATTGAACGAGGCGAACCCGCCTTCGATCCGCGTCGTTCCGCCCCCGCCTGCGATGACCGCGTTATCGATGCTGGCTGCCGCCCCGTGGCCGATGTAAAGGCCACCCCAATCACCGGCTTGCAGTTGACCAGAGTTGCCGCGGTCACTGGTGTCGAACGTTCCGCCGGCACCGTAACGTTGGTCTTCGATGCTGGTGATCACGACCGGATTACCGGACGTGCCTTCAGCGATCAAATTCGCTCCAAAACGGGCTTCGATTCTTGCCGAGTCGATCTTCAGAACCGTTGACGGATCGATCACCAAACTGGCGTCCAATCGGCTGCGCAGCGGGCTGGCGGCGGCTTGCAATTCGGCGCCGCCGTTGGCGATCCGATCGGTAAAGGTGGTGCTGCTGGCATTGAGTTGCGCGACCAACAGGAACGGACCAGGGTTACCCGAAATCGGGTCCACTGTGGCACGATACAAACGTCGCGCGACGGTCGCACTGCCCGGCGTAACGGTCGGCAGTTGTTGCAATCGGATGCCGCCCGTTCCCGTGGTGGTGACCGATACGGTCGGGTCGCTGGCGGCTGATTCCAGATTCGCGTCGGTGACGTTGGTCACGCGATAGACGTAGGTGCCTGCCGGGACGGCTCCATCGGCCGGTGATGCGCTCAAACGAATCAGGAATGAGGACGGGGCACCGGATTGCAGGATTGGCCCGCCGGGCGTGCCGGAGATCACCAGGTTTTCGGTCAAGACGTGCGTGATGTCGCTGTCATCGAACCGCGTGCTGGTTGTGATCGCCTCAAGCGTATCGCCACTGCGTGTTCGTAATCGCACGAACAATCCGTTGATGCTGTTTTCGATGACGGTGTTGCCGTGAATCTCCGGTCCGACTCGAGTGTAGTCGGGCGTGAAGCTGCCGGCTTGCTGGTACTTCGGATCGGTGAAGCGGTCTTCGCGGAACGTGTCGGGTGTCGCTGCGATCGCGGCATCGGCACTTTTGGAAACCTTTGAATTGATGATCGTCGGTCGGGTGATTGCCATGTCGATCGGCGAAACGACAACGTCGCGACCGCCGATGGAAACCGCACCACCGCCGTATCGCATGTCGGCGTATTGGATGTGGTTGTTGAAGATCCCTTCGTCTTCCAAGTTGGGGCGAAGTTCATCGGCCGAATCGAGGTCGCCGCGGAAATCGATACCGCCCCAGTCACCGGCTTGAGGGTTCGGCAAAATGCCGATCTGATTTCCCTTGCCGACCGAACTGTCGTTCACGCTGGTCAGGAAGACGCTGCCCGGCACGATCGCGCCTGACGCATCGCGGGCGGGTAACCCGTTGCTTTTGACAATCGTCGGGGTTCCCAAGACCTGCAGGTTGGCACCGCTCAAATCGATCGACGGTGCGACGCTTCCCACGCCCAATCGGGCGTTGCCGAACTTGATGATCGAGCCGGCCTCGAGCATCATTTGGACGCCGGCGGGCAAGTTCAAGCTGCTGCCGTCTTCCAATGCCAAACCGTTGTCGGCAAAGCCGATGTTGTAACTGAAGTTGTCGCCCGCCGTTTCTAGCAACCCGTCCAAGCCGCCGTTGCCGAGGACGCGAATCGTCAAATCCAAATCGGCCAGATAGTCCGTGATTGCTTGGGCGCGTTGAACGTCACTGATATTGCCCGACAAACGCAGCTGGTTCAATTCCGTCAGCGAACCGTTAAACGCTTTCTGTTTCAGCACCGACATCCGACTGGCGTCCACCAGCGCTTGATCGATTTCGTCATAGGCGTTGCCGACGTATCCGATTGTACGGGTGCGGAACGCGTCGATGAAGGCCAAGTCGCCCAGCGTCGATGGGATAAATCCTGTCGCTTGGCGCAACGTGATATGACCCTTGTCGACATACAATGTTTCCGACGGGTCAGAGGGTTTGAACCAATAATTGAATGTCCCGCCGGGACGACCATCCGAATCGCCGTCCAATGGGATTCCGGTGTTGTCGACCATCTGGCTGACGGCCGACGGCGTGAAATCGACTCGAAGTTCGTAGGCACCTTGGCTGAGTCCGCCGTAGCCGGTGCCCGGGATCGCCGGGTCGTAGCTGTCGTTGCCTTTGGCGCTGACACCGATCATGTAACGGCCGGGATTCAGGTTCTCGATTCGGATCAGCGAATCGTTGCTGAAATAGTCGTCGTTCTGAGCGATCTCGACATAGTTGCCCGTTGAATCTTGGACGTACAAACGAAGCTGGGTGTCCAGCAAGCTTGGTGTGCCCAACCGTTCGGCGATGGTTTCGATTGCGACCGAACCGGTTTGGTCGACCTGGAACCGATACATGTCAATGTCGGTGCTGTCAGGGCGGTACAGGTATTGGCCGTGGACAATGTCGGCGTAACTTGGGAATGCCGGTTCGTTATCGGTTCCCGGTTGGAAGATAAAGCTGGTGCTTTGTGTGACAGGTTGCGGCAGGTCGTCGGCATATCCATAACCGAGCAATTGGCCGACACCGAACATCGCACCGCGGAAGAATTCGCCACCGAATTGATCGTCAATCGATTCGTCAAAGTCTTGGAAATCCATCACGACCAAGTCGTCGACGCCGTCTCCGTTGCGGTCACGCGTGACCACTGCCAATCCGCCGTCGGCACTCGCTTCACGCTCGTCACCGCCGTACAAGTCGCCTACGGCGATCGAAAATCCGCCGATATCGGCAGGGTGGCGATCCGAGACTTCGATAAATGCGACGCCCAAGTATTCGCTGTACAACGACATCACTTCGCGAACACGTTGCTTTTGTTCTTCGCTGATGATGTTGAAATAATTGGTGTCCGGGGTGATCCCGGGACGGTTTGGATCGTCACCCAACCAGCTGGCGACGAAGTCGTATTCGATGGTCGAGATTCCATCGACGGTGTCCGCGAATTGGCGGACGTAGTCCAACGGCACGACGCGATCAAGACGCGACGGATCTTCCGGGCGAATCACGCGAGTTCCCGGCACGTCGGGACCGGGCAGATCCAATCCGAATGGCGTCTCGTTTTGAATTTCACTCTGCAGCGTTGCCGATCGAGTCGTCGTCGCACCGACCAGTGACCAAGTTGTGTTCAGATTGTATGCGGTGTCGAAGCTGTCGCCCGCCCCATCGGGCGCCGCAGCCGTACCCGGCGGCAGTGCAATCTCAAAGGGCGCGATTGGCAGGTTCTCGGTGGTTCCGACGCGCAGACGCGCGCTACCGCTCAGCAATTGACTGGGGTTCGCGGGATCGGGGATTCGCGAAAGGGGTCGCTGGAAATCAAGTTTCGCGATGTTTGTGATATTGCTGTAGGAAACACGCCCGGGCGCCAGACGGATGATGACGTCGTCCGTGTTATCGACCGTGTCGCGCGTGAAGATCAGCTGGTAAAAATCTTCGTTCTCGGCTTGGCTCTGCAGCAAATCGTCGTCGTTGAAGTGGACTTCGATGATACCCGTTTCAGTGCTCAACGTTCCGTTGGGTTGGCGGCGGACAGGTTCGGGAACGACCGCAACAACTTTGGGGCCCAGGTTAATGTTGAAGATCCGGGTCAGATCTTCGCCGTCTTGGAATGCCTCGCCGTCTTCTCCACGCAGTGCAAACGCACCGGTTCCCAAGACGTCGATTTGGTAGATGTCGTCCGGAAGCGGCTCCGCAAAGCGGAAGATGACTTCGCGCGGAGAATCGCCCAAGCCAACCCAGCCGGGTTCCACCACCACATCACTCACACCGCTGAGCACGATGGGAGAGTAGCTGGTCGCCAAGTTCCCGATCTTCGTGCCGGCGTTGCCCTCTTGAACGATCGCCTGGACCAGCAACGATGCCTGGGGATTGTTGTTGATCGCATTGACAAAGTCGGCCGCGGTCGTCGGTTGGGTGGAGAAACTGTTCAATTGGACCCGAATCGTCTGGTCCGTTACGACGACAACCGGGTTCGCTGGTCCGCCAAAGTTTCGTTGTTCGACATTCAATCGGATGCCGCGACCGTCCAATCCGGGTAGCTGCGAAATCAGTCGGACGCGAACCGCACCGTTGGTCCCAAAGTCCGTGACCGCCTGTGCCGCGTTGGCCCCGTCAAGGACAAGGACTTTGCCTTCCACATTGTTGACGGTCCCGATCGGTTGACCCGACGGGCCACTGACTTGAATCGCTTCGAGCAATGCACTCGCATTGGGATTGCCATTGACCGCAGAGATCAAATCGCGAGCAAGCGTGCGCTGTAACGGGTTGGTGTTGATACTGATCGTGACGGTGCGATCAAGCGTCGTGATGATCGGCGCCGATCCGTTGGTGCGACTTGCAGTGGTAAATTGAACCTTGATCCCGTTGCCCAGACTGCCCGACTGCCGCGCCCGGAACTCAAACAATGCCTGACCCCCGGTTCCCAAATCGCTGGTCACCGACGCCGATTCAAACGTTCGGTCCTCGCCCGCACGCGTGATGCGAATCGCATCCAAAGTACTTTCATCGATTCGGGTGTTGTCGTCGAATCGGAAGATCAACTCTTTGGGCGAAAAATTCAACGTGTCGCCGCTATACAACAAATCGCCTTCGTTCGGCTGGATGCCGATCAACTCGGGACCCGCCAACAATTGACGTGTCTCCAAGCTCTCCAGCAATGATCGACGCTTCTCGTCGCGGCGTTTTGCACTGCGTCGAGTACCTGTCCGACGGGACGAGGCGGGCGGCGTCACACCATCGGAAGGCAACACAGAGTCACGGTTCAGATTGGTGCGAAGGGAATGCGATGGTTTACGGAAGGTCATCCAGAGGCCTCGTCATTATGCCCGTTTGTTGGGGCAGTCAGTCAGTTGGGGCAGCACTTGTGGGGTGGTTCCGGCAACAGGGGTCGGTTGTCGGAGGTGACCCGTATTAGGTCAAAAGTTGCAAAATCGATAAGCTAGGGGATCTGCGCTGTTGCGCGGCGGTACCTGGCACGAAGTGTAATTAGGCCGTGTGAATCCGCAACGAAAAACGCATCTCGCACGGTGTTTGGGCATCTTTCTGTCGATCGTTGGTGCGGCTTATTCCGACCAGAAACACAGCGCAGGCCACCGCGTGCCCCGTTCGACGTGTTTTGTGGCACGAAAGTTCCTCTCTTGCGTGGTTTCCGACCGTGTTGGTACCGTCCCGACGCACAGTGCGACGTACTTTTCACCGTCGCCTCCTCCATCGGGTTGCATCAGAACCAGTGAAGGGGAGGGCGGCATTATGTCAGGATGGCAGCCAAATGCTCCAAAAAGCAGAACTGATTACCACCCAAACTGGTGGCGAAGCGAACTCGAAACGACGTTTTTCCTCCATTTTGCGCGCAGCGTTCATGCTGGCGGCGATTTCGCCAATTCTTTCATCGGCCGGATGCCACTGGGGCGCTAGCGGAAAAAATGCCTTGGGAGCCCAGTTGCACCAGCAGGGGCAGTACACAGCGGCCCTTCAGCAATTTCAACAGGTGGTGGCTGAAGACCCCACCAATCCAGACGGGTACTACAACCTGGCTGCGACGACTCACCGGTTGGCCAAGCAGCGCGGCGACGAAGATTTGTTCCGCAATGCCGAGGCGCTATACAACCAGTGCTTGGACCACGCCCCGAACCATATCGAATGTCACCGAGGACTGGCGGTCCTGTTGATGGACACCGGGCGTCCCGATCGGGCGTTCACCTTCATGAAGAACTGGGCATCTCAAAACCCGATGGCATCGGAGCCACGCGTGGAGCTGGCAAGGTTGTACGAGGAAGCCGGTGAACCCCAGACGGCGCTCAAGTACTTGGAAGATGCCGTTCAGCAGGACGCAAACAATTCCCGTGCGTGGCTTGCGTTGGCTCGGTTGCGAGAGGCCAGCGGGGATCTGCCCCAGGCTTTGCAAAACTACCAGCGGGCATTGGCACTCAATAACACCCAACCCATGATCGCCGAACGCGTCGCCGCGCTCAGTCGCCAGATCAATTCCAACCTGGATGCGGCGGCCACCAGCGCGAACACCCAAATCGCCCGCCCGCTGCCGTACCCCACAACCTCGCGGTACTAGCGATCAACGACTATTCCGAAAACTAATTCTGGACGGACCACTTGGCCGAAGATCGGGTGTGTCGCAGGGCCTTACAAAACGAAGCTGACGGGACGGTTACACGTCATCGTCGGCTGTCTTCTCAACTACGAACTCGACGCCCTCATAGAGTTCACCCAGAGGAATTTGGCAATCGATTTCGGGCAGCGGAATGACGGCCTCCGATCCGTGGTAATGTTCACGCACAAAGCCGTCGTCGGTGCGGCGATCAACCGACGCCAAGGCCGACGATTGTTCAACGCGGATGTACACCCGCAACGAGTCGATCGAGAGGTAGGCGTCACGTTTTTCGTTCTCATCGGTCCGCCGCGTCGATTCCGACAGCACTTCGACGATGACCACGGGAGCGTCCTGAAACGTGTCCGTGCCGGGATTGAATTGGCACACGACCATCGCATCGGGGTAGTAAAAACGAGTTCCCCGCGCCAGTTGCACTCGAACCTTGGTGTCGCAGTTGAACACACGGCAACGTTTGCCGCGAAGTTGGCCTCCGAGACTGACCGTCGCGTTGGTTCCGATCAGATTATGGGCGTTCGTGCCGCCGACCATCGCGTAGACGACACCTTCGACGTACTCGTGTCGATGCCGCGCGTCCTGCTCACCGCGAAGATAATCACTGACGGAAATCGGAGGCAATTGGTGTGCAGTACTCATAGCATGATGATACCAAGGCAAAATGTCGCAAACAACGCGACGTGGTAGTCGGGGAATCAATCGCCGTCCACGGCTGTTTGCCGAACACACGGGCTATCAGGCTCTTTATGAACACTGGTCGAATCGGCCTCAGGAATCCGCGCAACGATTGCGACGTGTTTTCGATCGCAAAGAAATCGCTTCGATCGAGTCTCCCGTGGTGTGGGATCACGACCGCAAACTTTTGATCGACCGTGGCAACTTTATGGACTGGCAGCGTATCGATGAAACCGGCCGTTGCGCACAGTACACCAATCAAGCTCGGTGTCATGTTGTATGCATTGCGATGCACCGGATTGGACCGTGAGTTTCCCGAGGCGACCGAAGCGCTCGATCGTCGACTCTGGCAAGCTCAGCGGCCTGACGGCGGCGTCGCGCACCGCATCGTTGTGAATTCGGACGGGGAAGTGGTCATGCAAAGCGGGGCAACCGGCGAAGCAACCTCGCTGGCCATCTTGGCAGGTACTGTGGATGGTCCAGTCGTCTTGCCAATCGGACCGCTAGAAATCCTTGCGAATGTCGTCCGGCCTTGAACCTTTTCATGGTCTTGGGAGTCATTTCGATTTCCAGATTTTACGTGTTTTTCGTGCTCGATCATGTTTTTTGGCGATCTAGGCAGACAAAAAACGCGGCTCCCCGGAGCTGACCTCCCGTTAAACGCCGGTTGTACGTACATTCTTGAAAATGACCTCCTCCCCCATTTCTTTCCCCTTTCTGATCCGATTCTTCCGACTATGAAATCGATGGACAAAATCGTGTCGCTGTGCAAGCGACGTGGCTTCCTTTTCCAATCCAGCGAAATCTACGGTGGTGTGCAAGGGTTTTGGGACTACGGCCCGTTGGGCGTCGAACTGAAGCGAAACCTGAAGGACGCTTGGTGGCAGGACATGATCAGCGGACACAACGATCTGGTGACGCCGCCGGGCGCACCCGAATCGTTTGAAATGGTCGGTTTGGATTGCACGATCATCATGCATCCCCAGGTTTGGAAGTGCAGCGGCCATTACGATCTGTTCCACGATCACATGGTGGATTGTCGCGAATCGAAAAAGCGTTATCGCTTTGATCAGGTTCGCGGTCGTTGGTGCCAGCGGGGCGATCAGAAGATCTTTGTGACGACGCTTGCCGAGGTCGAACAGGAGCTGGATGAAGTCCGTCGTCGCGCGATGAAGTTTTTTAAACTTCGCCCAAAGAACGCCGATGAATTGACCGTTGCCGACGAATCATTGACGTTGGACAAGTTAGACAACACGGATGACGTTCTGGCGCCCGACGCGAAATTGCTGGGCACACTGACCGAGCCCCGCGAATTCAATTTGATGTTCAAGACGACGTTGGGTGCGCTCGGCGGCGAAGACGACACGACTTTCTTGAGGCCCGAGACGGCGCAGGGTATTTTCGTCAACTTCAAGAATGTACTCGACTCATCACGAGTCAAAGTGCCGTTCGGCATCGGCCAGATCGGTAAAAGTTTTCGAAATGAAATCACGCCTCGGAATTTCACGTTCCGTTCGCGTGAATTCGAACAAATGGAAATCGAATTCTTTTGCCCGCCCGATCAATCGCAGGATTGGTACCGCTACTGGCGCGACCGTCGGATGGCTTGGTACACCAAACTTGGACTGTCCAGTGAGTCGTTGATCATGCGCGAACACGATCCTGCGGAGCTTGCCCATTACAGCGTCGGCACGGCGGACATCGAGTATGCATTCCCGTTCTTGCCGCCGGGCGAGTATGGCGAACTGGAAGGCATCGCACACCGGGGTGATTTTGACTTGCGCAGTCACATGGAGGGCAAATTGGATCCGAAATCGCCTGAAGGCGAGCCGATGCAGGTGGAGTTAAACGAACACGGCAAGCCGAAGTATCGTGGCAGCGGTAAAGATCTCTCGTATCGCGATGAAGTAACGAACGAGAAGTTTGTTCCGCACGTGATCGAGCCGTCGGCGGGTGCGGACCGTGGAGTGTTGGCGTTCTTGTGCGAAGCCTACACCGAAGATGAAGCACCCGACGACAAAGGGGAGATGCAAACGCGTACCGTCATGAAATTGCATCCGCGTCTGGCACCAGTCAAAGCGGCCGTGTTTCCGCTGGTCAAAAAAGACGGCATGCCCGAAGTCGCTCAGGAGATCTACGGCGAGCTGAAGCGACACATGAACGTGTTTTACGACGACAAGGGGGCCGTCGGTCGCCGCTATCGCCGCCAGGACGAGGCGGGAACTCCGTTTTGCATCACCGTCGACGGCGAGTCATTGAATGACAAAACGGTGACGATCCGCGACCGCGACTCGCTGGAGCAAACTCGCGTGAAGATTGACGATCTGACGTCTGAGCTGCGCGGGCGTCTTGCTTAGAGCGATTTCAAAACTCTCGCACTCTGTCGCCGAACTCTCGAAGATGCCTGGGTTTGGATCCGAATGGATCGATCGTGACGGTTGAATGGATCGGATTCTTCTGCAGTGTCGCTGTGCGTTGGTTCGGGTGAGATCGGGACAGGCCTTCGGCGTTAATGCCAAGCTACGGTTGGGCACGACGTATGGGTTCTGTCCGAATTTCACCAGCGATCATTCAATTCAATGGAAAACATCTCTCAAGAGCAAATGATGGCACTCGGGGCCGTCGGTTTTACGATTCTCGGGGTCGCATTGCTGTTCAGTTTTGTGGTCATGGCCGGTACGTTGAAGCTGTCGATCAAGTGGATTGGAAACAAAAACCCCAGTTTCATCGCTTGTTTCGGATGGTTGTTGGCGATCACGTTTGTGAACGCTTTCATCGGGTTTGCTTCGCACGTGATGCTTGGCCCGTTTGGCGGCTTGTTGGCGTTACCGCTGACGATCTTCTCAACGTTGTACATCATTTCCATGGCGGCAGAATGCGATCTGCTTCGCGCCTTTGGAATTTGGCTTGTGAATTCGTTACTCTCCACCATCGGATTGATTGTGATCGTGTTTGCCGCTGCGATCCCATTGGCGGCGATCGGCGCGATGGCTAAACCGGGTGAGGATGCGCTGCAAACACAATTTGACGAAGTGGATGAGATGATGGCGGACCTGGACGCCCAAATGAAAGAGCTTGACAGCATGCAGTTTCCCGAGCCGACGGAGGTCGGATTCCACATCAACGAAGCAATTGAAACGGAACAGGGCACTGGCGGTTCTGAGCTACAACCGGATCCTCAGGGCGTTCAACCGCTGACACCAGAAACCCAGTCCGAGGTCACGTCGACAGAAGCGTCGGAGATCAATTCGTCTGACGGAGAAAAAGCTCCGTCGCCGGCGATGTCGGCCAAGTCCGAATCCACTTCGCAACCAAAGGCCAGGTCGACAACTCGTGCAAGCAAACAGAAGGCGGCACCACGTCGAGCCGCCGATGGCAGCACGATCAATCCGTTCTTCCAAGACTGATCGGATTCTGATGACTAGTGTCACATTGCGAACCAGCGATTCGGAGGTCTGCCGAATTCGCTGCGGTCCTCCGCTGCAAGAGTTCGCAATGCGATGGAACTACATTGTCCGCCAGCGTCATCGTTGGGTCGGTGACGTCGAGGCTTGGAATCGGCAAACCCGGCGTTTGCAAAGTGACCTTCGACGTTTGGGTGTGACCGCCCGGCATCTGAGGCGGCTGAAGGGGATCGTCGAAGTTGGAGTCCCCGATTCAGCGACCGACCAGTTTTGGGAAGCAAAAGTCCTTCCGTGGGAATACGTGCTCGCCGCGGCGACCAAGCCCTACCGGAACGGCGAAACCATTTTAGTGGTACGTCACCTGAGAACAGGTCGACGCAAGCGAAAACGCGAACCATCCAGCTATGTCGTGATCGAAACGGCTCCGGGAAAGCTTTCGCGGCACTTTGATTTTTCTGCCGAGCGGGCGCTCGTGACGGGAAGTCTTCGGCAATTGCGATCTGCGACCGATGGGGTTTTGGAAAACCCGACCGCGCGGCAATTGGATGTCATGTTGTCGGCAACTTCACCGGACGTGATTCATGTGACAGGCGTCGACAATCGAAGCGGTCGTCAAATCGTTGGCGACGATGTGTCCGGCGTCCGCGACGGAATGTATCTGGCGGATTCGTCGGCCGGCGCAAAAGAATACCGAGCCGAAGAGATCGCGCGGCTGCTTAATCGCGGGTCTCCGAATCCGTTGTTGGTCGGGTTCAATTGCTGGGACTCCGGCGCAAGGCTTGCGCCGATGACGATCAATGCGGGCGCGAGGTCCGCGATCGGATTTCAGCACACATTTGATGAGACCGTTGCCGAAATCTTTTTTTTAAACTTCTATCGCGCCTGTGTCGACCAGCGATGGAACACGTTGGCTGCGTTCTGTCAGGGCTGGCAATCGGTTTCGGCTTATCGGAGTCGGATTCGCGGCAGCAGTATCGTGCTGTGGTCTGCCGACTCGCTGGTCAGCGGTGTTGATGCGGATCAATGGTTGCGCACCGAACCCGTAAACGTTGTGGAATCGATCGGGACGACGACGGCAACTCGGGCGGCGGATCCGGGGCAAGACCGAATCGCTGATTTGATGAAAATCAGTGTTCGACCAAAAGCCGAATTGAATTATTCGTCGTTACACAATGGAGAAAGTGTGCTCGACCGACTGACCATCCGGCTCGATCCGACCAAGGTGGGGAATTCCGACAATTCGGGTCCGGCGATCACGAAGATCGACGACGTCGAAATCGAGGTTCAGCTTCACGTCGGCGTGGAATCGTATCCGTTTCGCTCTCGCATCAATCTGAGCACTGACAAGTATCGCTATGATCTTGAGAACGAAGTGGCGCTTCCGCTGACAAGCCGGTTGTTTCGAACGATCAACGAACCTGTTCAGACAACATTGTATGTCGATGTGCGCTGGCATCATCAGGTGCTGCATCGTCACACTTATTCGGTACGTCTGTCACCGATCGATCAGTGGACACTGGATGATCAACAGATCGGTTGGTTGCCCTCGTTTATTCAGCCCCGTGACCCTGCGGTAGCTCGAACCATCGACACCGCCCAGGGCTACCTGCAATGTTTGGTCGATCGGGTGTCGGTTGGATTCGACGGCTATCAAAGTTATGACGGATTCGCATCCGGTTTAGCGTGTTGGTTAGGCGTCGACCATCAAGTCCGCTCGGTCTGGTCCGCGCTGTTATTGGGGGCCGGGATTAGGTACATCAATCCGCCGCCATCGTACGCCGCCATGACTCAGCGTTTGCGGACGCCCAGTGCGACGGTCGATGGGGGATTCGGGACTTGTATTGATCTGGCGATATTGTTTGTATCTTGTTTGGAGTGGATTGAAATCCATCCGGTGATATTTTTGCTGCACGGACACGTCTTCTGTGGTTACTGGAAAGACCTGTCCGCACATCGCCGATTCCTGGAAGTCGTGCCCGATGTGACACCGCGGGTCCAGGAAGAAGGTGAAATGCCGCGAGATGACGGGGCACAGCGATGGGTATCCGGCGCGAATACCTACGCCGAAATCAAAGGATTCATCGATCGTTGTGAACTGATTCCCATCGAAACGGTCGCATTAACAAACGGCAAAGGATTTGCAGCTGCGATTGACGAGGGACGTGGTCACTTCTACAAAAAACGAAACCGTGGCTTCCGCGCGATGATCGATCTGGTCAGCGCTCGTCAGGCCAGCGGCGTCACACCCTTGCCATTGCTGTTTGCCGGCGAACATGTCGGATGAGCGGTCCTCTTCAACACGGTCAAAAACATGGACGGCAAATTCTTAGAACTCGCACGGGCGGCGACAGCGGGCAGCAGCCAAGTTCGCCCGATCGGTGAGCTGCCCGACTACTCTCGCGTGCGTTCGTTTTCTCGTTCGCAAGATGATGAATTGGCGCCGGTTGTACGGCTTCAATTGGTTGACGACGATGGCGTTTTGGAATGGGAAGATGTTAGCGGAATGCCGCCCGATCTCGGCCGGTTTCGCAGCGCAACACCGACCAAGACGCCGACCGAGTGCGAGGCATTTGAAATGGAGTTCCAGCGATTGCCTCCGTCAAAGATCACTCAATTCTTGAGCGGACGCGATGACAAGTTGACACCCCATCGCGGTTTGCGGCGGCTGAATACGGAGACCGGAAAGCTTGAAGCGGCGCCGTTCCCGAACAATGGAGACGCATTGGTGTTCGTCCACGGAACGTTCAGTAACAGCGAGAACATGCTGGCGGGATTATTGGACAAGGAAAACTTGATCGGCAACGAGTTTCTAGAACAGGCTGCTAAACGTTTCGGAGAGAATCTGTACGCATTCGATCATCCTACGTTAGCGGTCAGTCCGATTCTGAATGCGTTTGATTTGCAGCGTGCGATGGGCAGAAGTGATGCAAAGATCCGGGTGGTCAGCCACAGTCGCGGCGGTTTGGTTTCGCGCTGGTGGTGTGAAACGTTTGACCAATCCGGAGATCGGTGCGACAGGGTCGTGTTTGTCGGTTCTCCTTTGGCGGGCACCGGTTTGGCGGCGCCGCCGAATATTCGTGACACGATTCATTTGTTGACACAGTTTTCGCGGGCGCTTCAATATGCCTCGGGGATGGCCGCGATCGCGATCCCCGTCTTTTCGGTCGTCGAAGCGATGTTACGTGTGGTCACGTCGATCACCTCTCTGGGGGCACGAACGCCCGTGGTCGACGCCGCCATGGCAATGGTCCCTGGATTGTTTGGAATGTCACGTGTCGGCAACAATCCCGAATTGCGGCGTCTGTTGGAAACTGCATCAATGCATACAGAACGGTACTATGCGGTGTGTTCCGATTTTCAGCCCAGCGATCCGGGATGGAAGTTTTGGAGAATGTTCCGCAAAGACCAATTGATTGACTCGGCGGCCGACCTGTTGTTCGACGGTGCGAACGATTTGGTCGTCGACACGCCTTCGATGAACGATTTGGCCGACGATGTGGCGATCGATTCCAAGCGTGTTTTGGATTTTCGCCAGTCGCCAATGGTTCACCACCTGAATTACTTTTATCAGCCCGAGACGGCGAAATTCCTCGCCGACGCGCTGTTGTAAAGAATCACATCGAGCGTTGCGGAGCGACCAGGCACGGCCGACTGGTGAACGCCCGCGTGCTGGCGCGAGAGTGACAATCTCGATTGATATCAGCCGTATCACGCGAGCGTACGGGCCTCCACGCACGGCTGACTGGTGGACGCCTGGACGTTGGCGCGAGGTGGGTGACGTCGGTTTTTGATGGGATTTGGCGGGTGCCGAGAAATAATCTCAGATTATTAGACAAAACGGCTCGGCAAGCGCATCATGGTGGGTGTCATGCAAAACGATGTCCCTTTTAACGAAGTAATTCGCCGCGTCGCACGTGAGATCGCTGCCGGCCGCGAGTCCGCCGATCGTACGTTTGGATTGGCCACGCTCTATGATTTGACAGCCGATCGGCTGGTTCGATTCTCGGTTTCAATCACCAGGCGGCAGCATGACGCCGAAGACGCGGTCAGCACGGCCATGGTAAAAGTTGCGTCACGGCCAAATCTGCTGGTGGATGCCGACCGGCCGTGGCATTACCTGCTTCGCATGGTTCGAAATGAGTCGCTCGTGATTCTGCGGACTCGTTCGCGATGGTCGGCGATCGGTTCGATCGCCGATCGATTGATCGGTCGATCGACGGACGTGGTTGCTCAGGACGACGAAAACCGTCTGGTCTGGCAGGCGTTGGCGTCCCTTCCGGCCCCACAAAGCGAAGTCGTCGTGTTGAAAATCTGGGAGCAGTTGACGTTCGCCGAAATCGCATCCGTGTTGCAGATCACGCCATCGACGGCTGCCAGTCGCTATCGCTATGCACTCGAAAAACTGTCCGGCAGACTCGCTACGGTCTCCGGATTTGGGCAATGCGTATCCGCCGTATCGCCCGATGAAGTTTCGGAGGCGGCCCGATGACCATGCATGACTTTGACGGTCGATCTTCGCGTGACAACTACCGCGACGTTCAAGATCTATCTACGCCCGAATCACAGATCGCTGCGATTGAATCGCAGATCGCTGCGCTCGGTGCGTCAATCGTTTCCAGGCGTCGACACCGCGATCGGATGCTTGAGATGGCTTCGGAGTCGGTCATGCGATCGAACAGTAAAAAGCAGTCGGCGAAAGTCGCGGTCGCGATCTCGATCGGTTTAATCCTGCTTTCGCCTTTGTTCGGTGCGTTAGCAAGAATTGAGGCACCGGCTCCGCAAACGGCAGAACATGCAAACGCGGCGGCGCTGCGTCATGCCAAGATCCATCGCACCAGTCTGGATTGGGCCCTGGTTGATGTTTTCGACCAGTTTCGTGCCAGCAAACGCGTCAAACAATAGTTACCTTCTGTGTGCCGGATCCCCCATCAGTGGATCTCGAAGGGGATATTCGCCTGGCCGTACTTCTTTCCGACCACGTCTTCGAGAGTCAATTGCAATCGATACGTTCCCGGAGGCAATGTCTTCGGCAGGTTCATTTGATAGGCGACAAAATAGTCTCGCAAGCGATTTCGGGACCGTTGTTGGTCGACCGGCAACAATTGGCTGATGACTTTGGTTCCGCCGGCGTTGTAGATGTCATAGCTGCCTTGTAGCTGCGTTTCGAAATCATTCTCTCGCTCCGCAGCGGCGAAGTTTTCGACCTCGCAATACAGGATCACTTGTTGTCCGGGAACGAAACGGTTTCCATCAAACGGTTTGATCTGTCCATACGATTCAATCTCGGTGCAAAACTCCAAGCTTCGCAGCGATAACGAGTCGGTCACGCTCGCCATGTAGCGTGTGGCCTCGCGGAATTTGGGTAATGCTTCGGTGATTCGGCGGCCTGACGACGGGTGACCTTCGGGGTTGATCATCGTCCACAGCCCTTGAAGCTGGTTTTTCAGGTACAGTTGTTCGGTCGGGTTCAATCCTTTCATGGAATCAACTGCTTCATCTGGCCGGCCGGCAAGCACCATCAAGTGGCTCATGATGATTTGTCGTCGTTCACGTTCAGTTGGGCTTTCGCCGGGATGTTCGCGAGAGATTTGGGCGAGCAATTGCTGGTAGAGTTCTTTTTCGCTCAGCGGTTGGTCCGGAGCCGATGGCGGGCTTGGTGACGCAACCGGAGACTGTGGTGAAAACGTTTCTGTTTCCGATGAATGTCGCAAGCTGGTGAGGTCCAGTGGCACGTCATCGCCGGCGTGTGATACCGGCTGAACCTGGTTGGCATTCATCACGACACTCGGCTCGTCATCGACAGGCGGGGCTTGTCGAGCAAGTTTGGCTTGACCGGTGCCGATTCGCGTCGGGGCGAGAGCGTTGGGATTGTGGCTGGCCTGTGGCAGAGTAGGCAGTTCAGCCAACGATTGTTCAAGGGCGACGGTCAGCGAGTTGGGGTGTTCTGTTTGACTTATCGGTCGACGCGTGACCGTGGGGCGATCGTTGGATTTTGATCGAACCAGATCACTTGCCGGCGGACTGTGAGACGTTGGCTTATCACCGGCAGTGGAGCTCTTCGCAGGCGAGTCGATTGCAGCCGAAGACGCCGATTCCAACGGAGAGCTGAGGTCAGTCAGTGACGCCGAGACCAGCCCGCCGAGCGTTACTTCGACATCATCGGCTTGCCGGACACTGCCTTTGGTACCATCAGGTGACGCCGTCGATGGCTTGGTGGCAGTTGTTTCGATGACAGCGACATCGTTTTCGGTCGGTTGATGTGACGCCGGCTGTTTAAGGTTTGCAAGCGCATCAGCAATCGCCGCCATGGTTTGTTTCGACGGGACAGGGGCCTCCGGCGAACCCGACGCATGGGCCGATGCTGGTTTGGCGGCCGTGGCAAGATCCGTCAGACTCATTTGGGGTGTCGGAGATTGCACGGTCGGCGATTGTACATTCGGCTTATCACGGAAAACCGCAGGCATGCCGATGACCGCACTCGCCAGATCCGTGTTGCCACCGCCCGAGGAAGACTTAAACGCAGCGTTTTGTTTTCCGGTCGATGAGGTTGCCAGACGCTGCTGCGGTGCGGGGACCTCGACCACGATCGCGTCGGGGTCCTCGGTGATTTGGACCATCGAATTCGATGGACGTCCGCTGCGGCAACCAATCATGGAAAGGCTGAGAACTGCGATGACAATCGCAGGGGTGTGGAATGGTTTGGTTTTATAAATGATCATCGCCGAGTGCATCCCTGCCTCGTTGGTCCAATTCGTTGATATCAAACCTCGCGAATTGACATCCAAATGACGTCTAAGCGGAGACTTGAGCAGAAATCAAAACTTGCAATACAGAATTCTCCACTGGTCGGCAATGTCAAACATCTGGTGCCCCCATTCGGACATCCAGACATCGAGTCCTAGTTGTCGGGGGTGAGACAGGTTCGTACAACGGACTTGCAGTCCGTTGAAACAGACCTTTGTCGACGGACTTGAAGTCCGTCGTACCCGAAAATTTAAACTGGACGAAGCACTAGCGAATTGAATTTTTATTGCATGACAGCCGCTGAGAATCGAGTAGACATTCTATGGATTTCGACAAAGAGTACCGTGTTGAGCCGTCTGACGAGGTCTCGTTAAGCAAACGTGATACAAAAACAAAAGGACCTTTTGTTGATAAGGCAGAAGCGGTCGCAGTGACGGAACAGAACGTCAAGACGATTCAAGAGTTGCAGTACCGATTGTTCGTCGAAGAAAAACAGTCACTATTAATTGTATTGCAGGCTCCCGACGCGGCGGGAAAAGATGGCCTGATTCGAAAAGTACTTGGACGGATGAATCCCCAAGGATGCCGGACGTATCCTTTCAAGGTTCCCAGCACCATCGAACGTGCCCACGATTTTTTGTGGCGAATCCATCAATGTACGCCGGCGCGAGGTAAAGTCGCGATCTTCAATCGTTCCCACTATGAAGACGTCTTGGTGGTGCGTGTTGAACAGTTGGTGCCGAAATCGGTTTGGAGAAACCGATACGAAATCATCAATGATTTTGAGCGGAATCTTGCCGCCAACGGCACACGAATATTGAAGTTTTATCTTCACATCAGTCCCGAAGAGCAGCTTGAACGATTCCATAAACGATTGGAGAATCCGTCAAAACACTGGAAACTAAATCCGGGCGACTATGAAGCGCGTGAAAAGTGGGACGACTATCGTCGCGCCTACGAAGACGCTTTCAATAAATGCAGTACGGAAGACGCCCCGTGGTATATCATTCCGTCCGATCACAAGTGGTACCGTGATGTCGCAGTGTCGTCGATCGTTGCACGGGCGATGATCGATATGGATCCGGCGTTTCCACCAATCCAAGTGGACCTGGTCGAAATTCGAAGGCTTTACGAGCGAGCAAAGGAAAAGCAGTAAACCGATGGCCGTAATCAAATTAAGCGATATTCAATTGGTCTATGACGGCGACACGTTGACCATTTCCAGCGTCAAGACGCCTGAGAAATCTGTCACGCTGGACGCGCAGTCGGTGGAAGAATTGGTCGACTTTGTCCAAGGTTTAGCTCCGGTTGATGAGTCGGATGGTCCGGGTTCCAACCGCCGCGAGTCGTTCCGAGTTCCCGTGCTGGACGACAGTGGGCTGGCGGTGACATTGGTCAAAGGCAACAAACGATGTGAAGCGAAACCGGCAAACATCAGCATGACCGGCGTCTTCATTAAGGTGCCCGAAAAGTCACAACCCGATTTTAAGATCAGTGACGAAATATTCGTTGAATTGACCTACCAAAAATCGAAAATTGAGCTCGAAGCGATTGTCCGACGAATCGAAGACGGCGGAATCGGACTGTTTTTTCCTGTGACGATTAAAAGTGAACATGTCAACCCGCCTCCGTTGGTTCGACGAATCGTCATGGATTTGCAGCGACAGTGGATGCTGCATACTAGAGACAGCTGAATGACTTGCTGTGACGTCAACGCGAACCTGATTAAATTTGTATCAGCAGCGCGTGAAAATTTAGTGTTCGACCTGATCTTACCCTTTTGAGACTGCGATGTCGATCAAAACAGTCGTCTGTCCGCGCTGCGGCACGTCCATGAATGTCGCGGCGTCGATGGCGTCAACAAAATGCCAGTCATGTGGAAATGTATTTCCCATCACTGCCGCCGGCGCCTCGCCCGCGGCGGCCCAGGTCGGCCGACAGTCAGGCTCCCAGCCGTCGCGAACGAAAAATGAATCTGATGGTGGCGCGAAAGCGACTCCGGGGCAATGGATTGTTGTTGGCGGTGTTGCCGCGGCGGCATTAATTGGACTCATTCTGTTGACCGTCCTGCGAACCGGGGGCGGTGATGATGTCCCGGCGGAAAAGCCCGAAGTCCCGATGCGAACTCAGGCGTCGGTCGTCGAGGACTTGGACCTGAAAGAAGGCGAGACCCCGACCTTTCGCGTGGTCAATCTGCCTGAGTCGACCAGACAATCGATCTATCGAGACTACAAACGGATGATAGAGTCGTCGTTTGGAAGTACCAAGAAGATTCCCAAAAGCGGTGTCGCCGGCCAGTCATTGAACAAGATGCTGGGAAGTACCGTGGATCGTGATGTGACGCAGATGGCATTGATTCACAAGATCAGCGAGGAAGACATCGCCCAGATTTACGCCGAAGGTGAAGCAAAGGGCTGGTAGTGCTTCGTCCGGATCAAATTTTTGGGTCGAGTGTAACTGCGTCTGCGGCTTTCCAGGCCACCACGAACCGACGTTTATCGACGGACTGGAAGTCCGTCGTACCGTAGTGGTCCGTCGTACCCTAAAACTAAGTCTTGGCAAAAATAGTGGTTATTGAATCGTCCGACCACCCGTCGGACTCATTTTGAGATCAGGAGTGAGTTCAGACTGACGGCACTTTGGGCTCTGACCAGAATCGTGTTATCCTGGTGCGCACTTGGCTTTGTTGGCGGGGCTTGCCGTTAATCGCTCCCGCGATCTAACGCTTTGATTGCGGAGCAATCAGCGACTTTCAATTGGTCCGCCGTGTGCACATCCGTCAGGCGATCGGAGATTTGACGTGGCGGAAGGTCTCGCAGCAGTCGATCTCCAAACCTCCCTACACAGGAATTGTCAAAATGATTAACAAACTTCTTCTGGCCGCTGTTGTGTGCGTTGGCTCGTTGGCGATCGGCGAATCAACCACTCAGGCCGGCAACTGCTACTATGGCCGCAGCCACGGCCACGTTTATCGCGCACCGGTTGGGGTCACTCGCTCGTATTACGGTAGCTATGGCGTCCCAACGTACCGGGGAATCTATCCGAGTTACGGACCGTACACGTCATACCGACCGTCATACGGCGCGTATATCGGGCCAAGTGTTAGATTCGGTTATGGGGGTTATCGAGGTTTCGGCTACCCTGGATACGGTTACGGATACGGGCGCAGCGGAATTTCGATTGGCTTCGGATTCTGATCGAAGGCCATCTGCAAAATCTTGCAGGCGACTGCAGATAATCGATGCGCGATAGCTTTTACGGCCCAGAGGGTGTTTGTTGCAAAACACCTTGCTGGGCTTGGAAGCCAGCGGTAAGTGACGTATCGACTGGGTTTCTCGCTGCTGGTTGAGTGATGCACGTCCACCCCATCCTGGGGCCAAGACCGACGCGTATTGAAGTGTCCTCGACTTTTCTGAACGAGGTCACTTGCGACGGCGACCCGAGTGGGGTTCTATTGGGCGAAACTCTGATGGTCCGCCAAATGAAACAGAAGGTAAGTCGACGTCGGTTAGAGGAATCAGGAACGCAGTGGACAAGAAGCAAAAGAAACGCTTGGACATCATTAACAAGAAGCTGACCAGTCTGCGTCAGCAATTGGCCGGGTCTCGCCAGCAGGCCGATGATTTGGATGAATTGAAGAGTTTTGAAGCGGAAATCGCGAAGTTGGAGGCCGAAGCGGCTGAGATCAAGGCGTCAAAGTAGGCTTACGGATTCTGTGATTCAGAACGGGCCTGCGATTCAGAACCGCAATTGAGCGGGCATTGCACTGCATCGCGTCGATCGATTACGGGCTTTGGACATTCGCTAATGCTGTTCATCTCGCAATTATTGCGACGGTTTGGGATCAATCGCGCTGTCACCTATGCGATGGCGGCCAAGCTTTGGCAGATCCCATCGGGTGCGATCACAGCGTTATTACTACGGTTAACTTTCTCGGATTCGGATCAAGGGATCTATTTTTTGATCCTGACGTTCACGGGGCTTCAAGGTCTTGCCGATGCCGGGTTACTAAATACGTTGTTGCACGCGTCCAGTCATGAGGCGGCGGGCAGCCGATTTGACGGCCAAGGTTTCCTTCGGGCGGGCAAGGGATCTCGAACCCGGTTGGCTGGGATTTACCGATTTGCGATTCGTTGGTACTTCGCTGCAGCAGTCGTTTTGGTCACGGTTGGTCTGGTCGCCGGATGGATTCTGTTGCGTCGAAGCGGTATGGAAACGGTCGGGATGCCGCCTTTGATTGCCGCCATGTTGTTGGCGGGTGCGGCTTTCGCGTTGTCACCACTGGTGTCGATCCTTGAAGGCTGCAACCAAATCAAGACGGTCAATCGTTACCGCCTTGGTCAAATCGTGACCGGCAGCATCGCGGTTTGGGCGGCTATGACATTGGGCGCGGGACTTTGGACGGCAGCCGTTGCGATTGCGGTCCAGCTCGGGTGGGAGTTGGGTTTGATCTTCCGATATTACGGGGCGTTTTTTTCACAGCTGCGGCGAACCGTGGCGGCTGGGTTTGATTGGAAGTCCGAAATATGGCCGCTTCAGTGGCGAATCGGCATCCAGTCGATCGTCTATTACTTGGCATTTTGGCCGATTTACCCGATCCTGTTTGACGCGGCGGGCGCGGAGCGCGCGGGGCAATATGGGTTGACTTGGCAAGTGATCAGTAGCCTGTTGATGGTTTCGTACGCCTACCTTCGGACTCGATCGCCCGAGTTTGGCCAATTGATCGCTGCGGGTCGGCGGGACCAATCCAATGCGGCGTTTCGGCAGGTGACGATTGGATCGACGTTGCTGTTGGTACTGTCGACGGGCAGTTTCTGTCTCGTGCTGTACGGACTGGGGCTGACTGGAAACGAGATAGCGACCCGGGTTCAGTCAGGATTTCTTTCCGCCGGAACGTGCGTATGGTTTGCCATCGCAGTCATACCGATCCACCTGACACAGTGTTTTGGGATGCATATTCGTTCGCAGAAGATTGACCCGAACTGGCGAATCAGTATTCCGGCAAATCTGTTGTTGGCGTTTTTTGCCAGCTGGGCGGCCGGATTGGGAGAAGTAAAATTGATCGCCGCCGGGATGTTTGCGGCGAATCTGTTCTCCGCGGTCGCTTTAGGTCTGATGTGGCTG
>JAGQPO010000130.1 GCA_020426665.1 Planctomycetales bacterium | reverse complement strand
TTCGTCTGAATTGACCGGGAGTCTGCCCAGTCTCTCGTTTGAATACGGTACTGAGTTGCTCTTTGTGTCCGTATCCGGCCAATTGAGCAATTCCATCCAAACTCAGCGTCGTTTCAACCAAGAGTTGTTTCACGCGGGCAATCTGGGAAGAAG
Organism: Planctomycetales bacterium; assembly: GCA_020426665.1. Classification (GTDB taxonomy): domain Bacteria; phylum Planctomycetota; class Planctomycetia; order Pirellulales; family Pirellulaceae; genus Stieleria. The sequence goes on along the minus strand of JAGQPO010000130.1, from coordinate 8,409 downwards.
TGATCTCATCATGAATCGAGCGATTGAGTTCCTTCCGAAAGCGACGTTCAAGTTGACGGCGAGATAGCGCTGACGATTGCTCGACGTCGACCACCTTGATCCCCTCGCAAGCATGCTCACGAATGAAGTGGCACAAGCGGGCCACTTCACGGTCATCCACGGCGCTGACCTGTGTCGACAGCCGAGGGATTACCTTTCGTGGCGGGATGTATTCGATCGGCTGCGATGGTGAGACGCCTTTGAGCATGCCGCTCAAGATTTCTGCAGCGCGGTAGCCAACCTGTTCGGCATTCGGATGGACACTAGAAAGAGGCGGTGCACATAGCGAACAAATCGCGTCGTCATTATCGACACCAATCACTGCCAGTTCGTCGGGGACACTGATCGTTGCCAGTTGGCAGGCATTGAGGACTTGCTGGCCGCGAATATCATTGCAGACAAAAATCCCAGTGGGAGGTTGCAGCGATCGCAACCAATGGACCAGTTGCTCCGATTCCATGATCCCTGAACGTTCGATGTGACTGAGTGACTGCGATCCGTCGTCATGTGATGTGTAGACGGCAAGACCGCATCCGGCTTCCTTCACAAATTCTCCGAAGTACTCCAGGCGGTTGAGCGAATAGTGGGCCGATGGGAATCCGCAATACGCAAATCGATGGAAGCCACGCTCTCTCAGATGTTCAAATGCCAAGCGGGCAACTGCCCGGTCGTCGGTTTCGACTTGGGGAACACCGTCGAACATCTTGCTGCAGCGTACGTCGACGATTGGGACTCGCAGTGTGCGAAGGGCGTCAATGTTGTGGTCGTCCACGCGAGCGATGACTCCCTGAACTTTTGACGCCATGACCCACTGGGGAAGGGTCTCGTCAATTGACATTTCCTGATGCAAGAGCGTCCAATTGCTTACCGTCCCGCCAAAGCGAGCAATTCCACGTAGCAGCTCACGACCATAAGACCGTGACGTCTCAACGAGGAGTGCGATGCGGGGACGAGTTCTTGGCGTCAAAGTTTTCATGCAGATTCTCAATCGTCCCGCCGGTGTCGCAAAACATTAATGCAACGTCGCATTCTATCATCGACACCGGACACAATCGAGCGATAATGCATGTATTGTTCATATGCGAGACCTGTTGTGAATGTCGCAAATCTTTCAAGCGAAGGTAAAATGAAGGTATCGCGATCCATCCTAGCGATCGTCTGGACCTGTGCGCTATCGGGCTTCATTGCTTCGGAAAGTACAGTCCATGCAGATGAGTCGTCACTGCCAGTACCAGATCAGCTCGAGTTCTTTGAGAAACAGGTACGTCCACTGCTTGTGCGGCACTGCTATGAGTGTCACAGCGCAAATGCCAAACGTTTGGAAGCGAATTTGTTGCTGGACGGACGAGACGGGCATCTTCGTGGTGGCGATTCTGGGCCAGCCGTGGTTCCAGGTGATGCCGAAAACAGTCTGTTGATCGAAGCAGTACGATTTGAATCGTACGAGATGCCTCCCAAAGGCAAACTGCCTGAACGCGATATCGAGACCTTAGTTCGCTGGGTCAATCTGGGAGCCCCATGGCCACAGGAGGAAGCTCGAACGCGCGGCGTGAATCGAGAAGCATTTGACATCGAGGAGCGGAAGTCTGCGTACTGGGTTTGGCAGCCGATCGCCGAGATGAATCCCGCAAAGGTCGACGATGACGGGTGGCCGCTCAATGACATCGACCGCTTCATCCTGGCTAAGCTGGAATCGGCGGAGCTGAAACCCTCCAAAGATGCCGATCGAGCGGCGCTACTACGTCGGCTCTACTTCGATTTGATCGGGCTGCCACCAACTCCCGAGGAAGTCGAAGCGTTTCTTGCCGACGAAGATGTCAGTGCGATCGAACGAGTTGTCGACCGCCTGCTCGACTCTCAGCACTTCGGTGAACGCTGGGCACGACACTGGCTTGATTTGGTTCGGTATGCGGAGTCGCGTGGGCATGAGTTCGACAACGACACACCGAACGCATTTCAGTATCGCGACTATGTGATTCGAGCTTTGAATGCCGATGTGGCTTATGACCAGTTCGTTCGCGAGCACATTGCCGGTGACTTGTTAGCCGAGCCGCGATTGCATCCGACAGATCAGTTTAACGAATCGGTGTTGGGGACCGGCTTTTGGTTCCTGGGCGAATGGGTTCATTCGCCGGTTGATATCCGCAAGGACGAAGCGGACCGATTCGATAACATGCTCGACGTGATGTCAAAGACATTTCTGGGAGTGACTGTCGCGTGCGCGCGGTGCCATGACCACAAATTCGACGCCATTTCGACCGCAGATTATTACTCGTTGTCTGGCTTCCTGCAGAGCAGCGACTATCGACAGGTCCGGTTTGAGTCGATCGAACAGAACCGCCGTGTCGCCGAGCGGCTTGCTCTTGTTGACGAAAAGTATCAACAGCCAATGTTCAAGTTGCTGGAAAGCCGGGGCGTTCGGTTGCCATCGGAAACGCGTGATTGCAGCAACGATGCAATCGTGGTGGACTACGGGAACCTGCCGCAAGACCAATACATGCAGGATGGTTACATCTTCGGGCGATCTCCCCGGCGCCCGGGGCTGGCCTATTTGTCCGGATCGGGTCAGTCTGAATCGGGACCTGTCAATGTTGCTACCTCTGGTGCTGCCGTTAGCGATCCGATCTGGTCTGGTCTGGAGTCGATTTCGGAAGGTGTGGTCCAGAACCGCAGCGCGATTGCAACTCTCCCCAAGAGCGGACGGTCGCTGCGCTCGCCGACTTTCGAATTGAAACATGGGAGCGTTCATTGCCTCGTTGAAGGAGTCGGGCACGTCATCGCGTGTGTTGATTCGCATCGACTGGTGGCTGGACCGCTGCACGGCGAGACGATTGTTCCGGTCAAAGCTGGAGAGCGTTGGGTGAGGTTGAATTTGGGTAGGTACATCGGCCATCGATTGCATCTAGAGTTTGTTCCGGCACTGAACGAAACGATGTCGGTCCGCATGGTAACACAGGGGCTTGATGCCGAAGGACTGGCCGCGATCGACCAACGTCTCGCAGTCATCGATCGCCCGTATGAAGATTACGCCAAGGCCGCCGAAGCCATTTTGAATGCAGGGCTGACAAGCAAAGTCGAAGAACGCGTTTTCGCGGACTTTGAATCAGGGACATATGACGGCTGGACGGTTACCGGCGAAGCCTTTGGAGAGATACCGCAAACGCTTCAGACCATCGCTCCTTATCAAGGCAGAATCAATGGTCGCGGTGAGTTCTTTGTTAACTCTCACAACATTCGACCCGGTGGGGACGTTGGCAAAGGGGACGGTCTGACCGGGACATTGACGTCTACGGAATTTCTGATTGATTTCGACACGATCGAGTTTTGGATCGGTGGCGGAAGTCATCAAGACAAGACGTGTGTCAATTTGATCGTTGATGGAAAGACGGTTCTGACGGCGACCGGCAAAAACAACAATCAGATGTTCCTGCAAAAGTGGAATGTGCGGCCACTCGCTGGCAAGCGGGCGAGGATTCAAGTCGTCGACAATCACACTGCGGGATGGGGAAACATCGGGATTGATCACATCGTGTTTCAAAAACGAATCGCCGCGAAAAACACACGTGGATCAGCCGACAGCAATGCGGAAGCCATCATTCGCGACTGGCAACAGGAACGTGATGAGCTGGCTGCGCAGATCATCCGCAAGTCTCGAGTGGCTCCTGCGATGCTGGACGGAACCGGCGAAGACGATCATCTTCTGATTCGCGGCAATTCCTCAAAACCAGGGGACGTGGAACCTCGGCATTTCCTGACAGCGATCTCCGGCAACTCCCCCATGACGATCAAAACGGGGAGCGGTCGGCTGCAATTGGCTGAGCAGATCAACGATCCGGCGAATCCGCTGACCGCGCGCGTGATCGTCAATCGAATTTGGCATCACCTGATGGGGCGCGGTATCGTGCCAACGGTCGACGACTTCGGTTTCCTGGGCCAACGGCCAACGCATCCGGAATTACTTGATCATCTGGCGACTCGCTTTCGCGCTGATGGTCAAAGCATCAAACGGATGATCAAGTACATCGTGCTCTCGAGAACCTATCAAATGTCAAGCCATGTCGATCCCCACGCGCGGGAGGTCGATCCGAACAACCTGCGCTGGCATCATTGTCCACCACGTCGACTGCAAGGCGAAGTCATTCGAGATTCGTTGCTCGCAGTTTCGGGACGGCTCGATCGCACGACATTGGGGCCGCCCGTGCCGATTCATCTCACGACGTTCATGGATGGCCGTGGTCGCCCCAGTCACAGTGGGCCGTTAGACGGCGCCGGTCGAAGATCCATCTACATTGCGGTCCGTCGTAACTTTCTATCCCCGTTCATGTTGACATTCGATACGCCGGTGCCATTCAGTTCGATGGGCCGTCGCAATGTCTCCAACGTACCGGCACAGGCGCTGATACTCTTGAATGATCCAATGATCGTTGACCTGTCGCGTCATTGGGGCGAGCGGGCACTGCAAACCATTCCTGGCACGGCCAACGAAGCGATCGCTAAGCGAGTTGAATGGCTGTACCTTTCCGGATTCGGACGTTATCCAACGAAACAAGAAAGCGATGCGGCGAGTGCTTTCTTGAAGTCGCAGGCAGAACAGCGAGGCGTCGCGAGCGATGCTGCTGATCTCTGGGCGAGTTTTGCCCATGTGCTGGTCAACACCAAGGAGTTCGTTTTCCTCCGATGAACAATCGCAATACCTATCCCTGCCAGCGGTATCAACCATTGCCAACATCCCGCCGCGAGATGCTGACGCGTTGCGCCGGTGGATTCGGCGCGCTGGCCCTGGCCGCCCTGCAATCGGATCCGCTATTCGCCGACACCAATGTCAAATCATCGGAACCGGGTCGCGCTGGGCATGGACCCCATCACGAAGTCCGCGCAAGGAACGTGGTGTTTCTCTATATGGATGGAGGACCATCCCAGGTCGATACGTTTGATCCCAAACCGATGCTGGACAGGTTCAACGGCCAGGATCCCGCAAAGCTCTTTTCGGTCGAGCCGACGCAGTTCAACAACAATGGGACCGTCCTGGCCAGTCCGTGGAAGTTTAAACAGTACGGTGAGTCCGGCATTCCGGTCAGCGAACTGTTTCCATACGTGGCTGAGTGTGTCGACGAGTTGGCTGTCGTTCGATCGCTGACATCCGGATTTCCCGAGCACACGTTTGCCAACTACTTTCTACACACCGGCAGTGCTTTACAGGGTCGTCCCAGTATGGGTGCATGGGTGAACTACGGACTTGGCAGTGAATGCCAAAATCTTCCGGGCTTTGTTGTGCTCAACGGCGGCTTGATTCCTCCGGGTGGACTCGATTGTTTTGGCAGTGGATTTTTGCCTGCCAGCTTTCAAGGCTCGGTGTTCAAACCATCCGGAACTGGAGTTGCCAATATCACTCCGACCGAGTCCACTCCGCAGGAACAACGCCAAAAGCTGGACTTGATCAAGCAGTTGGATGGTTTGGCCACGCAGCAGTTCGGCGAGCACGATAGCTTGGAATCTGCGATTCGGAACTACGAATTGGCCTATGCGATGCAGATGGCCGTACCGGAAGTGATGTCGCTCGCTGGTGAGCCGGCTCACATTCAGAAACTTTACGGCTTGGATTCAGCGTATGAACCGACCCGCATCTATGCCGCACAATGTCTGATCGCGCGACGCATGCTGGAACGAGGCGTCCGCTTCATTGAACTGACTTGTCCGAGCGTCGGGGGAGATCGCTGGGATCAACATTCCAACCTCAAGTCGGGTCACGAGAATAATGCCCGCGCAGTCGATCAGCCAATCGCGGCGCTGCTGAAAGATTTGAGGCAGCGCGGCATGCTCGATGACACGCTTGTTGTTTGGGCGGGCGAATTCGGGAGGACTCCGTTCGCGCAAGGCAAGAACGGTCGAGACCACAACCAATTTGGCTTCACCGTCTGGCTGGCCGGGGGTGGGGTGAAGCCGGGAACAATTCACGGTGCGACGGACGATTGGGGCTACAAGGCGATCGAGAATCGCGCCGAGATGCATGACTTGCATGCCACGATATTGCATCTACTGGGAGTCGACCATACCCGTTCAACCTTTCGCTTCAGCGGCCGTGATATGCGGCTGACCGACGTTCATGGGCACGTGATCCATGACATTATCGGCTGAGCGTACATCAATGAATTCTCGCGAGTGTCGCTGATGGAAATACAAAGACTGGGACGAAACGATCGTATGATCCACGTTTGCTCAATCGTCGGCGTTTGCACTTCGGCAGTCTTTCGCGGAGCCGCTGTTCTGTTGGCGCTGATTGCTGCAACACGGGCAATTGCCGCCGAGCGTCCGAACGTCGTCCTGATCTATGCCGATGATCTGGGCTATGGTGATCTGTCGTGCTACGGAGCGACCAAGGTTCAAACACCTAACATCGATAGACTGGCGAAGTCCGGACGACTTTTTGCCGATGCGCATTCGCCGTCCGCGGTTTGTACGCCTTCGCGATATGGGCTGCTGACCGGTGAGTATCCCTGGCGAATCGGTAGCCGATCTCCCGTCTTTGCACAGCACGGGTTGATCGTTGATCCTAACAAGACAACGCTCGCCGATATTTTTCAAAAGGCGGGTTACTCAACGGCCTGCATCGGCAAGTGGCATCTCGGATTCGGCGACTCTCATCCAGATTGGAATGCCGAGCTGAAACCGGGGCCGCTGGAAATGGGTTTCGATTACTACTATGGCGTTCCCGTTGTGAATAGCCACCCGCCGTTTGTCTATGTGGAGAACCATCGTGTCGTGGGCTGGGATTCCGATGATCCCTTTATCTACGCCCACAACAAACCCAACCCGCACTCGCAGCCCTTTCCGGAAAAGAACACTCAGCCGATGCGCAGTGGGCTCGGCTTCAGCGGTGGAAAAGCGGCTCACGCTCTCTATCGCGATGAGCACGTTGCCACGCGCCTCACGGAGAAAGCAATCAAATGGATGGAAACGCAACAGGACAAGCCGTTTTTTCTTTACCTGGCCACCACCAACATTCACCATCCTTTCACGCCCCATCCACGATTCCACGGAACCAGCCAGGCGGGACTATACGGTGATTTCATCCATGAACTCGACTGGACCGTCGGGGAAGTAACGAAGACGCTGGAGAAGATGGGTCTGGCCGATGACACGCTTGTCATTTTCACGAGTGACAACGGTGGAATGCTCAACGGCGGTGGTACGCAGGCGTGGGAGCGAGGACACCGTCTGAACGGAGAACTTCAAGGATTCAAGTTTGGCGTTTGGGAAGGAGGTCATCGGGTGCCCTTTATTGTCCGCTGGCCCAAGCACGTTGCGGCGGGTTCCAGGAGTGATGCCTTGCTTTCCAGTTTGGACTTGATGGCAAGTCTGGCGACATTACTTGATGTGAAGCTGCAATCCAATGAAGCGCGCGACAGTATCGATCAATCGCCGGTTCTGTTCGGAGAGCGGACAGAAACACTACGCAGAGAACTGATGCTGCAACCACATCAACTTTCGCATCTAGGGCTTCGCAGCGACGATTGGGTTTACATCCCCGCGCGTGGTTCGGGTGGATTTGGAAACGGCCAAGGCTCACTAAAAAAGTCAGGAAATGTGAACAGTGATTTCACTGCCGAAGGTGAATTCAAACCAGATGCCCCGACAGCACAGCTCTACAATCTTCAAGATGATCCTCGGCAGCAAAGAAACGTAATCGGCAAACATCCGGAAGTGGCTCGCAAGCTTTCGGCCCGACTCGAAGAACTGAAATCGCCCGCGGCATTTGAGCCACTTGGAGATCTGCGATTTGATTTTGAATCTGGCGACTTGCAGGGTTGGCGAGTGATCGACGGCGAGTTCGAAAAACCGGTTGATTCCTCCGCCTCGCTTCCTCGGCATCCGGATCGACCGTTCGGTCGTCAGGGACAATTTCATCTGTCCACTCTTGCGACCAAAGGAAGGCCGGGTGCATCTGATCAACAGACTGGTACGATCGAGTCGCCGCGTTTTCGATTGAAAGGTGACAAGATCGCTTTTCTGATTGGTGGTGGTTTTCGCGACGACGTTCATCTGGCCGTATTCGATGCCGACGGAAACGAAATCGCCCGGACCGGCGGAGACAATGGTCCACGTATGGTTCGCCGAGTCATCGAATTGCCGCAACAGACTGGCCAGATTCTTTACCTGCGGCTGGTGGACCAGGCAAAAGCCGGTTGGGGTCATCTGGTCTTCGATGATTTTTCGGCCGATGGCGAGTTGCTGGTGGAGGACCAGCGATGAGCAAGATGCAACTCCGGTTCCCGAGGTCAGTGCACAGTCTTTGTTTGCTGATTCTGGCAGGCTGCGGATTGTGGTCACCAAAGTGCGTCGCGATGGAACCGCCTTGCAACCAGTCGCTGC
>JAGQPO010000129.1 GCA_020426665.1 Planctomycetales bacterium | reverse complement strand
GCGATCGAATACGCGCACAGTCGCGGCGTGCTGCATCGCGACCTGAAGCCGGGCAACATCATGCTGGGCAAATACGGCGAAACACTGGTCGTCGACTGGGGACTGGCAAAGCTGAAGGGACGCGATGACTCATCACGCACTGCCGAGGAAACAACGCTGGTGCCTTCGTCCGGCAGCGGCAGTGCGCCGACTCAAATGGGCAGTGCCATTGGCACGCCCGCTTACATGCCACCTGAACAGGCGACCGGTAACCTGGACGAACTCGGTCCGGCAAGCGATGTCTACTCGCTCGGTGCGACGCTGTACTACCTGCTGACAGGACAGGCACCGGTGCAGGGCAAGCAGTTGGTGGAGATTCTGCAACGTGTCCGGTCCGGTGAGATTCCACCACCACGCGAGATTAACGCGGCGATCCCGAAACCGCTCGAAGCGATTTGTCAGCGTGCGATGGCACTCCGACCGGCGGACCGGTACGCCACACCGTTGGGGCTGGCCGACGACATCGAACGATTCATGGCCGACGAACCGATCGCCGCGCACACCGAACCGCTGAGCATTCGCACCCGCCGTTGGATGCGCAAGCACCCCAAGACCATTGCAACCATCGCCGCAACCCTGATGGTCGGCCTGACCAGCACCATCGTGATCTCGGCCGTCGTCGCCGGAAAGAATGAAGAGTTGGCGAAGGCAAATACAGATTTGATCAGTGCCAACGTGGCAGAACGCGAAGCAACCGAGGAGGCGAACGCCAAGAGAAAGGAAGCAGAGGAAGCAAGAGAGCAGGAACGCATCGCCAAGCTAGCGGCCACTGAAAAGCAGCGTGAAGCCGAAGGCAATTTGTATGCCAGCCGGATTTCTCTCGCCGGACGCGAAATTGAAGCCGGCAACGTGGAGACGGCGCTCGGTCTGCTTCGCAAATGCCCGACGAATCAACGCGACTGGGAATGGCGTTATCTCTATGGGCTAATCGAAAGGAGTTGTTCCTACATTCAAGTACCGGGCGGACTGTCAAGAGAGTCTGCCGCATTCAGCTCCGATTCAAAAACTCTCGCAGTACACGCAAATGTCGACTTTGTGAGTTTTATCGATTGGCAAACACGGAGAGAGTTTCGACGAATCAATGGATTGGCCATGGGACCGTTGCCAGTGCAGTTTTCGCCTGACGGAAAGCGCATCCTTGCCTCACGTATGGACAAGCGCATTGGAATCTTTGACGTCGCAACCGGCGAGGAAGTTGCATCTCCTATTGGAGTCGCTGGGGCCATGATTCATAGCATGGCACTTAGCAACGACGGGACGCGACTTGCACTCGTAGATATAGATTCCAAAACAAGCAAGAAGAGATTAGCGGTTTGGGACACCGAATCAGCCAATGTTCTTTTTGAAAACCTAATTGAACACAGTAATACGACAGGAGTGCAGGTCCACTTCAACGAAGATGGCAATAGAGTGCTGACCGGTGGCCCCATCGGGATGGATTGCTGGGACGCCACTACAGGGAAACAAAAGTGGCACTATGGGCAGTATCTCAACCATATCGATGTGTCAGGATCGCATGTTGTCACCGGAACAATGTTCGGGAGCACGATCCAAGATGTTGAAACCGCCAAATCCGTTGTAAAACTCAGTGGTCACGGCATCGTGACGGATGTCGTCTACTCTTGGGACGGAAACTCTGTCGCATACTACGATGACTCCAACCGACTTCATGTATTGTGGTCGCACGGTGATTTGCGTCACAAATTCGTCTGCCCCAAAGGACGCGGAGGGCTTTTATTCAGCCTGGATGGCACGTCGCTGATCGCACTGACATCGCCGATTCAAGTCTGGGATCTCGAGCGGGGCGAATTGCCATACCGCTACCGAAACGCGCGTGGAAGGGCCGCGGCGATGTCCCCTGATGGCAATCTTGCCGCATGGAGTGAAGAAAACGGGATTGTCATTCGCGACACGGAGCTCGCGACAGGAATTCATGAGATCGAGTTGGAAAAAGCCGTGGTCACGTCGTTGGCCTGGAGCCCGAATGGCGAATGGCTATATGCCGGCGATGAGACGGGACGTGTTCGATGTTTCGCACGTGAAGACTGGAGCCAGCGTTGGAGTCAAGAGTCCCACGAGAGTCCCATTCAGGCAATCGATACCTCTGGGCTTCGAGTGGCGATAGGAGACAAGGAGGGGCGGATTTCAATCCTGGATCAGACTTCAGGTGAGGTCATCCTGACAGAGCTCGGCTCGGTGGCAATAAAGTCGATCCGTTGGCGTCCAAACACAGATCAGTTGGGAATCGTGTCGTCAAACGGCTCGGTGATTCTCTGGGATGTGACTGGCAAAGGAAAAACACGAATCCCGAGTCAATTGCTCGCGATCGACTTTAGTCCAGACGGAAAACAAATCGTTGGTGCACCACAACGTGGCAGCACACTTGAGATTTGGGATCTCGAAACGCGAACGCTTCTGCGTACTCTTTCAGGACATCATGGCGCTGTCGAAGTTGTACGCTACCTCGGGTCTGGAAAGCGAATCGCTAGTGCTTCCTCTGACCGTGATCTCCGTATCTGGGACCCGGCCATGGGGATCTCCTTGCTGACCGAACGAAAACACTTCACCAGCATAAAGGGAGTGTTTTCGAGTAGTCGCCGAGGTGATCGGCTCCTTACCTTTGATGCTGGGAGCTATGTTCGAATCTGGGATGCTGCCACATCAGTTGCAGATGCCGAGGCCGTACTTCAGCATGTTCGCAATGGCGACTTGGAATCGATGCGAGCGTCAGTCCAGGAGTTGCTCGAACAAGATGGCGAAATCGAAGGGCTTTTGGAACTTGGCGATGCGATTGCCTCCGCCTTTCAATTCGAGTCCGCATTTCGTGTTTTCCAACGTCGTTCAATTGACGCACCTGACGACGTCGAGGGATTGGTAAAGTTGGCCACGCTTGCCGCTTTTCTTGGACGACAGGAGGAGTGCGATGAGGCTCGGCGCACGTTGCTTTCCAAGGGAATCCTGGAAGGCACAGAATTAATGCCGTTCGTCAATGAAGAGCTAAAAGAGTTGTTCGCTCATCTTGCCCCCAAACAGCCTGACGCCGAACTGGCTGCTTGGAGTGCGTTTCGAACGGATCGTCTTGGCACTTGGTTGTTGCAATTGGATAGAAAATCGACTTCGGTGCCAGATACTTTGATCGAACTATTCACCGCTTTCTTGCAATGGCAAAAAGAAAAATCCGACGCTAATCGCTCAGCACTGTCGGCTATTATTGCCGCTAACAATGACATGGTCTTTTGCAACGCACTTAGTAGTGGATCGAATCCTGACTGGTTGCGACTGATTCGGAACTTGACATTGCAAAAGGAAATCAGCAACAGGATCGGAGAACCTCGGAATTACGAATCTGACCTCAGTGAATTGCAAACTTATATGCGTGAGCGGGTTTCAATTCTCCGTACCGCTCAAGAGTGGGTTCTGTCAGGATACGTGGATAAAGGTTGCGAGGCCTATCAAAGTATCAATCGTTTCGAACCGGGAGTCATAGGGCCTGCGTGGCGCGCCTTGCAGCTGACGGCCGCACTAGGCAAGCACGCTGAATACCGCCAAATCTGCGAACGCATCCTCCTTCACGGCAATGAAGTGGCGCTCGCGGATCCGGTGATTCGAAACCTTTTCCTGATGCCTCTCGATCCAGCGCAAATGGATAGGTTGGTTGCAGTCGCAGGCAATGCACGAGCAACTCTCAAAAGCGAGGAGAACTCGCGGGAAGTTGACGCGTGGGTTGCATTTCGAACAGGCAAGTTCATTTCTTGGTGGAATAGCACTCTGCCAGAATCAAGACCTGGCAATTGGAATCTGTGGCGCCTTGTCTACTTATTGGAGGAATGGAAGCTTGAGCCGAATGATCAGAACCGCAAGGCCCTGATCGCGTTGGCTGATTCGTTTGAACGATCGACTTATGGTCGCTGGCCTCCGATCGGCAGTGAGCATACGTGGCCTTGGTCGTTCCTACTTGAAACGGCAATCATTCGCGAGGCGCGTGAAGCGGTCGGAAGCCCGATGCTGATTAACGTTGATCTGCCAACGTTGCTCGCCAATCGCGAAAGTGCCGCTGCATTCGAATCTCAAGCAAAGGAAGCTGTCGCCACGTCTGACTTCGAGGCGGCGGTTAGTTCCTATGAGAAGGTTCACGAGTTGATCGGTCCCCTCTTCGACATCGCGTCAACTCGCGACCTCTACACACGCATGCTCCGATGGGATAAGGCGGCCGAAGCTTGCGAGCTTTCATATGAGCGGACTCATCCCTGGACACTGCATGCACTGTTCGCCGCGAATCGTTACGACGACTATCGGGTTGCCCGTAAGTTGGCATTCCAGGCAATGGATCAATACCTGAGCGATGCGTCATTGCAATTCCACTTCACCGATGCTGTAACGCTGTTGCCGCTGGAGGAAGAACTGCACGACCACGCCCGGCGGCTGGCGGACAAGCTGCGGCAAACCGAGCTGACTGAGGCGTGGCAACGGTTGCGACTGGGACGACTGCTCAACCGTCTTGGCGAATTCGACGAGTGGTTCGCTGCGCAACCCGAACAAGACGGCCACGTCACGCAAAACCGCATTGCATCCGCCATCTCGGTCTTTCAGAAAGAACCTTCCGGCGAGCATCGCTCGCAACTCCAGAGATTGGCACGCGACTGGCATACAAATCTGATTCGACAAATCGATGGCAACGGCCTGATCAATCCACACTGGCCAGGATTCATTGAGCAGCTGGCTTCTTACCGCGATGCACTCCGGGCCTTGGGTGACCCACTGGCAGAGTCGGCCGGCGAAGATTTTCTGCTGCTGGCTCAGGCACGTGAACATGCGCTCAACCTGGCACAGCAGATCCGGGAAAGCAACGACGCAGCCGCCGAGCGGATGAAAGAGTTGCTGGCAATCTGCAAAACTCATCAGGACTTGAGGGCTCTCGGCGTCGAGTTGGCGAATCAGGGGAGGCTGCATCTCGCTCTGCAGGCGATGGCCCAAGCACATGAGCTGGCCCCGGAGGATCTCGACGCGGCGAGCAAAGCGATGGAGCTCGCGGCCTACCTTGGAAAGTCCGCAGAGTTTAGCAAGCTTCGAGCTCACATATTCGAAGGGTCCGAAAGCCAGGGCATCGCTGACGGTCTGCTGAGTGCTTGCCTCCGAATGCCGCTCGATGACGGGCAACGCGATCTGGTTCTGCGACTCGCCGCGGCGCGTCAATCCGTTCCCGAGGAAGACCACTTATCCGCGTGGATTGCCTGGCGAACTGGGACGATGAAGTCGTGGAACGAAGGGTCTACCGCCCCTTCGCTTCTCAGGCATTCTCACATCCGACTCATCAAGTCGATCGTTGATCATCAAGAAAACCCAACAGCCGCCAGCAAATTCAATCTCTTGAGGGAAGCCCGCGGATATCACGGCTGGCCCTGGAGGATTCTCCTGGAAGATGAGTTCGCGAATCAATGGCCATGGGGATTTGTGGGGGCCATGGCCATCGTGCGCGAAGCTTATGGGGCCACCGGTCAAGAGACTGACTTTGGCGACATCGACATCGAGCAGGTTCGTGCCGAAGCACAACCATCACGAGAGCTGATCGCACAAGCCGAAGCAGCCGCCAAGGACAATCGATTCGCCGATGCCATTGCGAGCTACGAGCAGGCCGCCCCCATCGCCGGCCCGAGTTTTAACCACGTGCCGCTTCGCGATCTCTATGCCCGCATGTTGCAATGGGACAAGGCGGCCGATGCGTATCTGGCATCGGTTGATCCCATGGACACACGAACGGCTTGCCTGCTTTATGCCGCCGGGCGCGATGACGAATTCTTGGAGATACAACGCCGGTTCCTTTCGTCGTGGGACGGCCATTCCGATGCGGCGCTGTGGGCCATTGCCGAGGCAGTGACTCTGTTGCCGATCGCACCTGAACTGCATGAGGCGGCCGATGGGCTGGCGGAGCGATTGGCGACGCTCCCGCAGGAATATCCCTGGCAAACGACTCGCATCGGACGGTTGGGGTTCCGGACCGGCCGGTTCGATGCGTGGTATACCGAACAGCCGAAGGAACAACAGGACTTCTGGGAAACGGCCATCCTGCGGGCAATCGATAACTACCGCGAAGATGCATCGGATGAGAATCGAACCGAACTACAGCGTCAAACCGATGGCTTGCAGTGGCACCTCGACCATGCCGTGACCGGCAATGGACTGAAGGATCCGCATTGCCCCAACTTCATCCGTATCCTGGCGCTCTACCGCGATGCACGCGCGGCCCTGGAACATGCAGCGATCGGGGATGCCGAGGCACGCACTGCGGGAGGCGATTATCTGAAGCTGGCTCGGGATCGCGAGAAGGCGGAATCGTTGGCTGCGAAGATCGATGTCGAGGCTGATCCCGCCACGGTCGCCGAACAGCTTGATGAGTTGGTCGAGATTGCTGTCGACAGTCGCGCACTGATTGACTTGGGAAACAAACTCGCGCTGCGGGGAAGAATCCGATTGGCGTATCAGGCACTACGACAGGCACATGAACTCGATCCCGCGAATCGTGTTGTAGCTGTTCAGGTGATGGAGGCGTCCGCCTATCTTGGACTTTACGACGACTATCGGCTGGCCCGCAGTCGATTCCTAGCTGCAAATCGGAACGCGGAGATCGGGGGCCATGAAATCTGGCGTCTATTCCTGTTGCCACTGGAGGAATCAGAGCTCGAAATCCTGACCCAGGCACTCAAGCGACGGAATAGCGTACCTGAAGAGGATGCTATTCAAGCGTGGGTCGCACTCCGTACTGGAACGATGGCGAAGTGGAGTCAAACCGAAGCTGCGCAAACGATGTTTCGCAGATACGGTCACATTCGTTTGATCCGCGCCATTGGGGATTGGGAACGTGAGCCGAACACGATCCACCGCTACACGTTGCTCCGTGAAGCGCGCGGTTACTATCGCCATCATCATGCATCACTATTGGACGGTAGTTATCAAGACCGATGGCCCGGCGACTTCCTGTTCGAGACGTCCATTGCGAGACGGGCAC
Source organism: Planctomycetales bacterium (assembly GCA_020426665.1). Classification (GTDB taxonomy): domain Bacteria; phylum Planctomycetota; class Planctomycetia; order Pirellulales; family Pirellulaceae; genus Stieleria. The sequence continues at coordinate 10,906 of JAGQPO010000129.1, read as the reverse complement.
ATACGATCCTCGACGAGCCTCTCGATTTAGGTGATTACGACTTGCAATCGCTTCGCACTTCGTCGAAGCAGGCCGAGCAGTGGATCGAGCAGGCCAAACAGGAAACCGGTCAAGGGAACCTGGCCGGCGCGATCAAGCTCTATGGGCAAGCCGAAGAAGCGCTCGGCCCCTCCTATGATTCGCTAGCCGCCGGTGACCTTCATGCAAGGATGCTGCAGTGGGACGAGGCGGCTGATGACTACCTGCGATCCGTCGGACCCACGCACCCGTTTACCTTGCAGTTGTTGCAGGCCTCTGCCCGACACGATGACTACGGTTTGGCACGGCGCGCGACGCTCGAGGAAATTGACCTTCACCAGGGGAATTGGTTGTACGAAATCGCGGCAGCCGTCGCTGCGCGGTCGATTGAGGAGGATCAGCGCCAGCCGGCAAGACGACTGATGGTGAAGGTCCTTGCGGTCAACGCTTCGGAGTATTGGCGTCGAGCGCCATTGGGATTATTGCTCTATCGGCTCGATGCGGACGAATTTGAAAAATGGTATTCCGCTGAAAACGACGACGGCCAGCAGTTACTCGAAAACCGAGTGCTTGCGGCGATCATTGCCCAACGCAGGGAGCCTTCACAGGAGAACCGAGCGAATCTGCAGCAGTTGGCCGAAACGGTAAAAACGCGGCTGGACGATCTGGTGAAAGGCGATCAGCTGGTCAATCCTTATTGGTGGAGCTACTTGCGACTGAAGCGTTATCACGATGAGGCAATGCAAGCCATCGGTGCCGCTCCGTAATGCAATAATTCTCGTTTGGGACAAACGAGCTACAAATGGCGGATTTGCGTCACGTCCTGCATGGCTCGTGCGGAGCATCGGGGGCTTTGTCCGTGGCTGATTGCATTTTCAAATTACGGCAAAGAGAATACGGCGTTGGTCTGAGAAGCACGCCGTTTTCAGCTGACCGGGGCAGGTCGTCCATTGGGTGGTTCAGGATTTTTATGATGCCGAGAAATTTTGGTTGGCGTACGATTCGATCGACTCGACAAAGACTTTCCCAAGAACGTTTCCTCAACCGCAACCGCCGGAGGCTGTTGGTCGAATCGCTTGAGTCTCGACGCGTCCTGGCGACATTGGTCGTGACCGACCTGAGCGACAGTGCGGACATCGCGACGTTGGCGGGCGATGGGCAACTTTCTCTGCGCGAGGCGCTTCACGCAGCCAACACCGATACCAGCGTGGACGGTTCTCCGATCGGCAATGGTCATGATGAAATCGTCTTCGCGGCGGGTCTTACCGGAACGATTGGTCTGCAAGGCAGAGAATTGGTAATCCAGGATGACGTCAGCATCACCGGCCCTGGTGCTGAACTGCTTACGCTCGATGGCAACCTGCTGTCGCGGGTGCTTCATATTTTTCCAGAAAGCAATGTCGAGATTACCGATTTGACCGTTTCGCGTGGGCAAGACGGACTTGCCGCCGGGATTTGGAACAGGGGCGGCAATCTTTCGCTGTTGCGTATCAATTTGGTGGGAAATCAGGCAACCAGTGGCGCCGGCGGCGCGATCTTTAACCAGCCCATCGGACCTGGGGCAACGTTGACCGTTCGTGACAGTTTCATCCAAAACAATTCAGCCCAATTCGGTGGCGGCATAGCAAGTGGCGGGGCAGATGGAGTGTCCACACTTGTTATTGAAAATACGGAATTCAATGCCAACTCCGGTGCCGGTGGTGGGCTGATGAACTCGGGTTTTGGTGGCGGGACTGCCAACACAACGGTAACGAACAGTCGGTTCATCAACAACACTTCGCCTGGAGTTGGAGGCGCCATCTTCAACGACAGTCGAAATCTCGGCACCACCGAAATGACGATTCGGGGTAGTCGGATTTCCGGGGGGGCGGCGGAGTGGGGTGGTGGCTTGGCCGATTTTGGCGCGGGCAACGTCGCGTCGAATGTGCAGATCATCGACACCGAAATTTCGGGTGCATCGGCAACTTATGGAGGGGCCATCTATGCTGATCAAGCGGCTGTCCATGTCACGGAAGGCCGACTCCTGGCCAACACGGGCAGTGAAGGTGGCGCCATCTTTGCCGTGAACTCGACAGTGGAAATCGATGGTCAGAGCGGAGTACAGAACAACCAAGCGAGTATCGCGGGCGGAATCTACGTCGCGGTCGATTCATCACTGACGATTCGTGACAGTGTGGTCAACAGCAATTCGGCGACAGTGGAGGCTGGAGGCATTTTTGTCGGGACCTCCAGTGTCTCGCTGACTAATAGTCAGGTCAATTCCAATACATCCGGGAGTGCTCGCGGCGGCGGCGTGATCTTGTTCGATGGTTCCAGTATGAATTCCGTCGATAGCGAGTTTCGCCTCAATCGCGCAACCGCGTCCGATGGTGGCGCGATTGCAGTGTTCCCAACTTCGACCTTGACGGTCCTGGGAGGCGAGTTTGCGGAGAACCACGCCGGCGGAGCGGGCGGTGCGATTTGGAACGGTGGAACCACCCAGGTTCGACAGTCCACCGTGCGTGCCAATCATGCCGTCGGTAACGGTGGTGGGATGTATTCGGAAGGTGACGCACTCGTTGCGTTCAGCAAGTTGCTTGACAACAGTGCCGAAGTGCGAGGCGGGGCGATCTATAACATGGCGGATCTGACCGTTGACAGTACGTCGATGGTTGGAAACTCGGCAGTTTCCCACGGCGGCGCCATTTACAACAACGCCAGTACCGGCCAGGGCCAGCTCGATGTCTTTCGCAGCACTCTCGCCGGCAACCATTCGGATATCAACGGCGGTGGGATTTACAATGCCGGAACGGCGGGCTACGCGTCATTGGTCACCAGCACTTTGTCGGGCAATACCGCCAATTTCAATGGCGGAGGCATACGCAATTTTGGCGGGCGTTTGTTTGTAACGGGCAGTACGATTACGCGTAACATCGCCGATGATGACGGGAACGCCTCAGGCCTCGGCGGCGGGATCGCGACTGATGTTGCCACCGTGCGACTGCGAAACACGATCGCCGGAGATAACTTCAATCGCTCGGACACGAGTACATCGCTGCTGAATGATGACATCTCCGGAACATTGGACGCGACGAGTGCGAATAATCTGTTTGGTCCCGGGGGTGATGGTGGATTGGGATTCACCAATTTTAACTTCAACGTCGGGAACCTTGATTTCATGATGGATTCCGAATTGAAAGACAACGGAGGTCCCACCCAAACGCATGCGTTGTTCCCAATCAGCAGTCCTGCGATCAACAGCGGGGCGAACGCCTTTGCGATCGAAGAAGGTGACCAACGTGGCGCGCCCTTCAAACGCATTTCCGGCGGCTCCGTCGACATCGGTGCCTACGAATCCCAATCGCTGGACCAGCATATCTGGGTGGTGGATTCGATCGAAGATGTAGTCGATGGCAATCTGCTGCCCGGCGATTTTTCACTACGAGAGGCAATGGGTATTGCCAATGGCAATCCAGGCAAAGACACCATCATCTTCTCAGATGACTTGCTTAACAAAACGATCACGTTGAATGGGGAACAACTTCCACAACCGGTCGAAGAATTGGAAATCATCGGCCTGGGACGGAAACGATTGACGATCGACGCAGACGATCGGAATCGGGTGCTCACCGTCGCGCGAACGGTGAAAGTGATGCTTTCCGATCTCACCATTGCGAATGGGCGCTCTGATAGCGGCGGTGCGATCTTCAGCCAGGGTGACCTGTCTCTTTCGCGAGTGTACCTGGTTGGCAATCGATCGGACGGAAACGGTGGAGCAGTTCATATCGATAGTGACCCAGAGCAAGGGCAATATGATTCCACGTTGAGCAGCCAACGAGCATATTTCTCCGTATCGGATAGCATTTTTGAAAACAATTTCGCGTTGGCCGATGGCGGTGCGATCAGGTTTCGAAACTTTTCCGGAACAGCCAGCGTTTCGATTCAGCGCACAAAATTTATTAATAACTACGCAAGCTATGGTGGTGCGTTCGCGCAACTGGACATGAGCGGAGGCTTTTTCCAGTCCAATGGCGGTTTGTCTGGAAGTTCCACGACCATCGTTGATAGCGAGTTCATTAGCGGGCGTGGGAGCTACGGAGGCGCGATCGCGAACGAACTGGACTTACTTGTTGCTGGTGAATCCACTCGTTCAGTCATCACCGTGCTTGGCAGTTCTTTTTCTGACAACCTTGGATTCGAAGAAGGAGGAGCGATTTACAACTCCGAATTTAATGGTACGGATACCGGATCACGGGCGCGGGTGATCATTGTCAATAGCACTCTATCAGGAAATCGCAGCACGAAGTTTGGCGGCGGCATCTTCAATGACGGCGGTTTCGTTGGCGTTTACGGAAGCACACTCACACGAAACTGGGCATCAGATGTCATTTCCCCTGATGTCCATACCGGTGGCGCTATTCACACCACAGACTTCAATACCTATCTGTTCAATTCGATTGTCGCCGGAAACTACGTCGACGGAGTCTCCGGCACGCCGAACGAGATTCAGGGCTCGCTCTCCAGTTCCAGTAACCACAATTTGATTGGAGATGCCGCAACCTCAGGTGGGCTGACCCATGGGACAAACAGCAACTTGGTTGGCTTCAATGCGGCAACGGTACTGGATCCGGTTCTCGGCTACCGCGGCGGAATCACTCAGACCCATGCACTGATTCCTGGCAGTCCCGCGATCAATGCCGGTGAGTCGACCGATCAACATGAGTTTGATCAACGAGGATTCCCCTTTCAGCGCATCTCCGGCGGCATGATCGACCTGGGTGCCTATGAAGTTCAATCCTTGGGGATAAGCTCGTGGGTCGTCACAACGGCTGATGACGAATATGACTGGGATTTCTCGCCCGATGACCTTTCCCTGCGTGAAGCGATCAGTTTCGCCAACGCCCAGCAGGGAACGAGCGATACCATCACCTTCGATCCCAGCCTATTCAACACGACGCTTTACTTGCAGGGAGAGATGCTTCCGCCGCTGTTGGATGAGGTTGCAATCATCGGCCCCGGTGCTACCCAACTCACAATTGATGGATCAAACAAATCACGACATTTTGCAACGGCCAGTGGATCAACGGTTGAAATCTCGGGTTTGACACTCACCGGTGGACGTGAATTGGATCGTTTGGGCGGAGGTAAGGGCGGCTCCATTTACAACCTTTCCGGTGACTTGACCCTCCGGCAGGTGGTCCTCAGGGACAACGTGGCAAACTCCGGCGGCGCCATCAGCAACCGTGATGAAGATACGGCCGGCCCTGATGCCGTATTGCGAATCATCGAAAGCACCATTGCCGACAATCATGCCGAAAGTGGAGGCGGCCTGTACAACTTCGGATTCGCTGGGGGAGTCACTGCGGTTTCGATTGAAAACTCGACCCTTTCCGGAAATACCTCGGAAGGAAGCGGCGGTGCCATCATCAGCGGCGGAGGTAGCCTTTCGTTGACCAATAGCACGGTGACAGGCAATCAAGCTGATTCATTGAATCGTTTCGATTTTTACCGTGGTGGAGGCATCGATGCACAGAATGATTCACTGATGATCGTCAACTCCATCGTGGCGGGTAACTTACGTGCCGGTGGGATGATCCCCGACGATCTCAATGGTCAGGTTGCTGCTGGTAGCCACCACAATTTGATTGGCGAAGCGTCATCCGCCGGCGGGCTGATCCCCGGCGTCGATGACAATCTTGTCGGCGTCGACCCAAGCCTCGTGCTTGATCCGACTCTGAGCAATAACGGAGGGCCAACTCCCACCCATCGTTTGGTCCCGGGCAGTCCTGCCATCGATGCCGGGGCGGATACCAGTGGCAGTCAAATCCAGGCCGATCAACGCGGCGTGTTCCGGCCGATCGGAAATGCCTATGACATCGGATCGGTAGAGGCACCCGGTTTTGACTTCGGCGACGCCCCTGCATCGTTCCCAGTTCTCTTACCCGCCGCGGCAGTGCATGTGGCATCCGGACCGCGTCTGGGTGCACGACGGGACACCGAATCCGATGGGCAACCGAGTGTTGCCGCCGATGGCGACGGTAACGACGAAGACGGCGTTCTGTTTGGAAAGATTATTGTCGGCGCAGAACTTGCCGGTATCAACATTGACTTGCAGAATGCGGCAAACGCTCGTATCGACGCCTGGATCGATTTCAATCGCGATGGGGACTGGCAACCTGAGGAGCAGATCCTGACTGGGCAGGCGGTTTCAACGGGATTGCAAACTCTTAACTTCGCCGTACCCGCAAATGCCGTTGCTGGGAAGATGCACGCGCGCGTTCGAGTCAGTAGTGAGGGCGGACTTTCACCGAGCAGTTTTGCGGTCGACGGCGAAGTCGAAGACTACCTCGTCACGATCGCCGAGAACGTGGTGGTTGACATCGACAATCTGACTGGTGGTAACCTTTCGCTTCGTCGAAACGGTTTGGATCTTCAAGTGATTGACCACAATAGCGGTGATGCCGTGGTCGCGTCGACCGCGCTGGCGACTGTGAATACAGTGTTGGTTCGCGGCGCTGGACAGGCTGATTCATTCACGGTTGATTTTCGCTCTGGCGGATTCTTCTTTGTACCCGGTGGAGTCGAATTCTCTGGCGCCTCGGGAACCGATCGCATGACCATTGATTCCGACGGCAGCGGCCGCGCGACATACCGGCAAATTGGGTCAACGTTGGGCGATGCTCAGGTATTCGTACGCAACGGCTTTGAATCCACCGAAATTCGGTTCGATGGTGTCGAACCCGTTGACGTCACCGGGATGCTGACATTTGCCGTCGAAGGGGCACTCGATCTCGGCAGTGAAACGTTGACGATTGATTCGGCGGTCCGCGCCCAACTGGGGACGTTGACGACGATTTCTGGTGGTTCGATCGTTTCGTCATCGGGTGTGACGCTCGTCGCCGGTGCAAGCCTGATCGGGCATGGCGCCGTGGCTGGATCGTTTACCGGCCAAATCGGATCAACGCTCTTGCTAGATGGTGACCTGGTTGTCGGTGAGATGACGCGTCCCGACGGGTTTGCGACTGATGGTGAAGTCCGGGTCGGTGCAAACCAATTGGTATTGCTCGATAGTGGCCAGGCGGTCTTAGGCGCTTTGACTTCGTTAGGAACTGCAACTTTGCCGGGAACCATTCAGGCGGCCAACGGCTTTCTGGTTGACTTTGGCAAGAATGTGATTGGGTATGGAATACTCAATTCGCCTAATCAGCTCGGCAAAATGTCGATGGTTAACGGTGCTATCTTTGGAGATTCCGCCAGCCTTCCGATCACCCTGACCGGATACATCAAAGGAATTGGATCTATGGACCAGACGTCCTTTACCGGGACATACAGTCCCGGTTTTTCGCCGGCCCAAGTGGTCAATGGGAGCGTGTTTTACGACGACCAAGGAATGACCGTGATCGAAATCGGTGGAACGTCGCCTGGTAGTAGCGGATACGACCAATTAATCCACACCGGCACTGTGGCCTTGGAGGGGACAATTGACGTTCGGTGGACGAATGGTTTTGTCGCGTCCGCAGGCGACTCGTTTGTCGTGATTTCGGCTGATGGAGGGATCACAGGAGCACCTTTGTCCGTCACTCTTCCGTCCCTGCCCGACGGGCTAGCGTGGCAAACCAAGTACACAGGCAGCGAGTTTCAACTCAATGTCTTTGAGATACCGAAGGTGGAGTCCGTTGCGATCAACAACGGATCGAACAGTCGTTCGCGAGTGACCTCGGTGACGGTCTACTTCAACACCGTGCTCGAACACGGACCGCTGCAAACGGCATTTGCGATCAATGATTTGAAAACGCAAGCTGGGGTGGGCGAGATCAGCGTCGGCGTTTTCGACGAGAACGGCAAGACCACGGCCGTGTTGTCGTTCTCTGGAACATCGACAACGGCCGGGTCCTTGGATGATGGCAACTATCGATTGATTGTTGATTCGCAACAAATCCGTGTCGTCCCAGAAATCCGCATGGAGGCCGATTACCTGTTCGGATCGCCTGCGTCTACGCAATCTGGCACCGATGCCTTCTTCCGTTTGTTTGGTGACTCAGATGGTGATGGCGACGTCGACGGCCAAGACTATGCACAGCTTGGGTTAAGTTTCCTGAGCCAACGAGATGACGATGCTTATAACGAAAGCTACGATTTCGACAGTGATGGGGATGTCGACGGCAAAGATTACGGCCAATTCGAATTAAGGTTTCTGCGAAGGATCTGAGCGTGTTGGTTTACTAATTCGATCAATTTGATTGGTCCAAATTGCCAACCATCGACACCGTAATCGACACCGATCGATTGTTCGGTTTGTAATCTGAAACGATTGTTCGAATCGTTCCGTCCAGGGGCCGGTTTCCGACTGGCGAGTGGTTAGCGGCTGGCGAACCGTTCATAATTCTTGCGGCGGGCACCGTCAAATGCGATTGCAAGATCCTTCCATCGACAGTCCTTTTCAAAACGAACTTTCACGGTAACTGGTGGACGGCCGGTTCGTCGATGGAGAAGGACAGCGAAGTCCGTTCGGTGTAGCGGAGTGTTTTTTTTCAGGCACATCCAACACTACTTCGCCAGCCCATTCGCTTGCCTCCCCAAGACCGGCGTCGGGCTTCCACCCATTTTCCCATGGTTAGTCCGTCAGTTTCTCCCACGCACGATGCGACGAGCGCGACAACGCTAGCGCGCCGGAGTCTTGCAACGCCCGAGTTGGACGTGACGAAAGAATAGAAGGAGTCAAACAGTGAGAACCCATTTGATGCGACACTTTGCGGTCGCGGTCGGATTCACAGTCGGTACCGTTACCGCGGCCAATGGTTTCGCCGCGGAGCGATGGAACAACTTTCAAAGACCAGCTGCGCCGATTCGGTCCACAGTAGGCAAGACCGGCAAGATGCCATTTGGTGCAACCGTTCAATCGGTCGCGATGCAAAATGGAATCGAGGACTTGCCGGCACCCCAAGGCGAACTGTTGCCGCCGCAACAACCCCAACCCGATCATGCAGCAACAGCGTCTCGGATGCCGGCGTACCCGGCACCGGTTCATCAACCGGCGCCGTCAATGTCTTCGCCGATCGTCGCCGACGCCCCGATGTCGGGCGATTGCCAAAGCTGTGGCCCCCAGGGCTACCAAAGTCCCTACGCTGCAGCCGTCGCGGCCCCGTGTCAGGATGGGACTTGCGGCGGAACCTGTACCGCTGCGCCTAGCCCCAAACCGATTTCTCCATACTTCGGCGGGGCAGGTCTGTTGTTTTGGAGTGCCGCCGGCGGCAACGATAGCACGTTGGTGACCTACGACAACGGCGTCGTTGTATCACGCAACAGCGATCTTGATCCGGGCAATGCGGTCGGATTTGACATCCACGCCGGGCGATATTTCGGATGTGGGCAATACGGACTGGATCTGGGATACATGTTCTGGAATCCCGGAACGTATTCCCGAGTCTTTACCGATGGCGGTGCGGGTCTGCGGCTGATTAATCCTGCGACCACGACGGTATCGATCAACCGTGGTGGCGGTGCGACGACCATTTATGATGAATTCGATACCAACGCCACCGCCATTCGTGTCACCCGCGATATGCGCATCCAAGGTTTCGAAGCCAATTTAATCGGCTTCGGTTTGATGGGCGCACGACGGCTCGGCTCCTGCAGCCCGGCTCCGATTTTCGGCGGATCGCACAACGTCCTTGGTGGTCATGGAAGCGGATATTACGGCGGTGCAATCGGGCCTCTTGCCCGCGCGTCCTCCGGTCGCCTTCGTGTTCAAACCTTGCACGGATTCCGTTGGTTCCAACTGGAAGACGAATTGGAGATCGCCGCCAATGTTGATGGTGTGGGCGGTTACCAACCGGCCGACCTCTATTACATGTCCGAAACCGAAAACAATCTGTTCGGTTATCAATTCGGATCGATGCTGTCGTATTGTTTGGGAAGCCGCGCCATGGTCAACGTCGGTGGCAAGATCGGTGTCTACGGCAACGATGCCAAGTTCATGCACCGAATCACAACCGACACCGCAATGGGATACACCAATTCGCAAGGTGCCGGCGCCGGAGACATCTGCACCGAGTCGTCCGACGTATCACTGGCCGGGTTGGGTGAACTGGACATGGGACTGGGATATCGTCTCAGCAACCGATGGACCGTCAATGGCGGATACCGTGTCTTGGCGGCTTGCGGCGTGGCAACCGCGGTGGGCCAAATGCCGACTGAATACTCGACCGCCGCGTCAGCCGGTGCGGTGCGTGCCGACGACTGTCTGATTCTGCACGGTGCCTACCTCGGACTGGATTACAACTGGTAATCAGAACCGATAGTTACCGTCAAAAGTTGTCAATCAAACGAAGCGGTCGCGGATCTCATCTGCGACCGCTTTTTCGTTGAATCAGCTTTGTTGGCCGGCGTAACGCAAACCGCGGCGAACCAGTCCCTTGACCGCGTCGATGTCGGCGGTCAGGGCCACTTCCATGTTGAGGTGCCATTCCGGACGAAGGCGATCGTCGAAAACTGACATTCCGCTAGTCAGCAATCCTTGCGTTTCGACTTTGCCGGCCATTTCGGTCCACTGGAACAATTCGGGTTCAACGACGGATGCGATCGCGGTCGCATCCAAAAGCGGCAACAATTCGCGCCCCAATCGTTGGTGGGCGGCGCGAAACGCGAAGGGAAGAATCTGGTGCAAAAACGCGCCGGCACGAGTGGATTTCGGCGGCAGTTGCTCCAGCAGCTCAACACCGAACGAAATCTCCTCTGTCACGTCTAGCGGCAACAGACTCTTGGTCGTTGGCGACGAAAACACATCACTGGCGGAAACAGGATCGAAATGCAGATTGAACTCGGCCACGGCGGACGCGTTTCCCGCAACTCGAAATGCACCGCCGCTGATGACGACTTTGTCGATCAGATTGATGACCGCGGGATCTCG
>JAGQPO010000128.1 GCA_020426665.1 Planctomycetales bacterium | reverse complement strand
GTCAGGCGTGCTGGAGAGTTCGGCGGCCATCGACGATGTTCCGATGGCTAGCAGAGTCGTCCATGCCAACAGGTGGTAGTGTTGTTTCAGATCCATTTTGCTTGGCTACGGTTGATTTCTGGCATCTTGCCGCTGTTGAGCTGCTAATCGCAGCTTTTCCAAACGGGACAACGGTTTGGCGGGGGGTGGCTCGGGGGCTTTGACCGGTTCCGGTGCCGCGGCAGTCTCGGTGGGCATTGGTGCCGGAGGTGGTGTCGGCGCAGGCTTGGTTACAGGCGGCGGCAACGGAACATCAACTTGCAGTTCGACATTACCGCCTCGGCTGACGATTGAATCACCGTTTTGTGGGATCGTTACCTGGCAAAACAAACCGTGTTTTCCGACCGGGCTGTCCGCCTCTGTCTTCACGGTGAACGTTAACTCGGTCGTGCTGCTTGAAAATGTCAACGGTTCAACGGAAACCTTCGGCGGCACGCCGACCAATTCCGCTTTCGCTTCGCCTTCAAATGCCGTCGTGTGATTCAGTTTGCACAACACGAACGCTTCTTTGCCTTGTTCCGTCGCGGCCCGTTGCAATTCGAATCGCACAAAAGCGTCGGCAACGGCTAGCGGCGTAAGTTGGGATGAAGCCCACATCCCCTGGGATGTTCCCAAGGCAAATATTTTCCAGTCTTTGATTTCAGCCGAGCCGTTCGCATTGATCGGATAAACGACTTCTGTTTGACCCTTCGGAAGATTAACGCTCGGTCCGGCGCCGATCCCCGGCGGGCGGAACGGCAATTGGACGTTGATGTCTTCGTCCCAACCCTCTTTCTTGTGGGCGATGATTTTCAGGTTCATTGATCCGTCGCGAACCAGCGGCACCTTGGGTTGCTGAATCTCGATTCGAAACGGGACTTCGTCGATGACCGCGACGGCCAATCGGTCGACGTCTTTCCATCGATACAGCGACTGATTCGGTTCGGCGATCAAGTAGTCGGCGCGGTTGGTGAACCCGCCACGAATGTTTTGGTTCGGGTCCGCGTGTTTTGCCAAGAAATCGACCAGCGCGCCACCTAGTTCCGCGTCAGCGGTCGCTTCAAAGACAACCGGCATCGTGTTTTGATTTCCCGGCATCGGGTCACATTGCATCGTGATCCCCGGTGGCAAGTTCTCGCCGAGCAACAACAAATCGCCACCAAAGTTCATTCGATTGGCGGTGATCAAAGCGCCGAAACGGTTGCCTTTGGGGACGAAGATTTGCTGACGATACTGGCCATATCGTTCATTACGTGGAATGCCGAGGGTCAATGCGGGTTGGACGGATTGGAATTCAATTCGATAGACCAGATCCGGCCCGCCGCGGCCGAGGTGGTCGTTGACGCGGATGACATACTCCGCATCCTCCGGGACGGTGAATCGAAAGTACGAATCGGGCCCGCGCGAGTCATCGTTCCCGGCGATGTGACGTCCGTCGGCAAAGTAAACGTTCAGCACAGGATCCAATCCCGATCGAATCCGCCTCGCGTAACATTCCACTTCATAGACCTGGCCTTTTTTGGCAGCGAACTTGAAGCAGTCGACGTCACCCGATGTTTCGATGATTCCGTTGAAAGCCAATGGCAATTCGACCGGTGTGCCCTGGGCGATTTCGTTGTTCGGTTCTTGTTCAAAGGCGTTCCCGTGCTGGAATAAACGGAACGCGTTAGGCGTCGGGGAAATTCCGCCATCGTCCTGGGCAAAGACGCCGAAGTCGGTCACGTCTCTTTCCGGCAATTTGACTTTACTGGTCAGTTCATCCTGCGGCATCCCAAGGAACCGCACGTCGATTTCGTCGCCCATCTTTCCACCGGCGGGAAACACGACTTTGGGACGCGGAAATGTTCCGACGTGAAGCCGGTAGTTGTTGCCGGCTGCGTAGGCGCTTTCTCGGACCTCGATGTAATAATTTCCGTCGGCCGGCGCGATCACTGACGCAAAGCCATCTTGCAAGGCCAGCGCGGTATCGTCATTGGTTGCCAATTCGAATCGCTTTTCATCCAGAATCGCAACATACGGATCGAACATCGCCGTGCTCAAACGCATCGCGACGATCTCTGCAGAAATCCGCTGACCCTGTTTCGCTTCTAAAACAAAGTAGTCGACGTCTTCGTTGCCGATCGTTCCGTTGACGACGTGACCCAACGAGATCATTTGCGGTTCGTTAAAATCGCTGTTGGGTTCAACTTCGTCGATGACGGGTAAGTCTTCGATATAAAGCGTTCGATAATCAGAGATACCCGTCGCGGTGCGCACCTGTGCGACGTGTTCGCCAAGGCGACAATCCGGCGAAACTCGGACTTTGACTTTGGCATTGTTGCCTTCGCCTTTGACCTCCAGCACCTCCAATCCGGCGTCATAAAAGAAGACGCCCATCGCATCACCCAAGTTGTTGCCGTTGAAGGTCAACTCGTGTTCGGCACCTCGTTGGATGCCTCGCGGCGTGATGCTGGAAAGTCGCGGCGAGGCCGCTCGGGTGATAACCGGAAACGCGGCGGTCGCAAGCATGAAGAATGCAAAGATGATACGGCGCAAAAACAACATGCTGTGTTTCCGACTGATTCGTGTTCGATTGATCTTGGACATCAAGCAAATAACGGCTGAGCAAGTAAAAAGTTCCAACCCGAATGGCACGGGTTTTGGAAAAAAGGATTCAGCAATCGTTGGTGTCTAACTTTTAGGCGATTCCCTGTTGCTGCGTAACAGCGACAATGGGCGGTTAAAGCCTGCACACCAACACTTAAGCCCGTGCCATTCGTGTCCCGCACCTCTGTCTGGTGTGTTACTAGACGATCAAATCCTTACGGACTTTTCCGCCATCAACGATTTCGATGGGACGATCGCCGGGGGCCATCAATTCCTTGTCAGCTGTGATCCCCATGCAGTGATAGATCGTCGTCGCCCAGTCAGCGACGTCCAGCGGATTTTCGTTCGGCTCACTTGCCGTCGCGTCCGAAGATCCATAGACGATACCCGGGCGGATCCCACCACCGGCCATGACAACGCTGAAGACCTTTGGCCAGTGGTCGCGTCCGGCGGTCGCATTGATCTTTGGCGTGCGACCGAATTCGCTCGCAATGACGACCATGGTTGATTCCAGCAAACCACGTCGGTCCAGGTCACGAATCAAAGTGGCGTAGGCCTGGTCCAGTTTTGGAACTTGTCCCTGGATACCGCCGGTGATGTTGTCGTGCATGTCCCACCCGCCGTAAGTGGTCGTGACAAAGCGAACGCCTGATTCGACCAGTCGGCGGCAGAGCAACAATCGTGAACCGGCATCGTTGCGACCGTATTCGTCACGAATCTTGTCGTCTTCTTTGTTGATGTCAAACGCTTCACGCGCCTTCTCGGAATTGATCATCGCGTAGGCGCGCTGATAAAACGTATCAACCGCATCCAAGGAGTCAGACACCTGCTGGGTGCGAAATCGATCGTTGACGGTATCAAGCAACTGGCGGCGTGATGTGAACCGATTGCCGTCGACTCCGCCGGGCAAATTCAAGTCGCGAACTCGAAAATCTCCGGCCGCGGGGTCCGCACCTAAGCTGAAACCGGCGTATGAAGAACTCAGATACCCGGTACCAGCGAACTCATTGGGTTGATTCGGTACACAGACATACGGCGGCAGATCATGTCGTGGTCCGAATTCGTGTGAAACCACACTGCCCATGCTGGGGTACGACAACGCGGGACTCGGCCGATAACCCGTGAACATGTTGTGAGTGCCGCGTTCATGGGCGGCCTCGCCATGAGTCATCGAACGACAGATCGCGATCTTGTCGGCAACCGTCGCCGTTTGCTTCCAATACTCATTGATCCGAACACCCGCAACGTTGGTATCGATGGAATTCATCGGGCCACGGTATTCCACGGGCGCGTAGGGTTTCGGATCAAACGATTCCTGGTGCGCCATTCCACCCGACAGAAAAATAAAGANCACGGACTTCGCCGTTCCTTCTTTACTCTCGTAATATTTTTGCTCGGCGAGCGCTTCGATCCGAAGCATGTCGGCCAACGAAAAACCGAGGCCGCCGAGATACCCGACGCGCAGGACGCTGCGACGGGAAAGACCGTTACCACTGCACTTCATCGAGCAGAAACTCCAAGCAGATCTCGTTCACGGACGAAATGATCCACAATGGCGAAAGCCAAGTGTTGAACGAGGTGGGGCGGAAGAAATTGGGGCAGGACGTCGAACATCACAACGACGAACAACGCGAAAATTGTGGGCGACGGCCAGTAACCCTGGCCTATCAGACCTAAATTCTCATTCCGTTTGTTCATCTCGTCAAGCGTCATAAACCGCCATATCGGTCAAATTCGCCAGGTCCCGATACACGCCGTTGCCAGGGAATTGATGCCGGAAATCGCGACAAAAGGCGTGCTTTCGCCATCGCAAAGCAAATCGATCGGTCGGATCAGCCCCATTCGACCGATCGGACGGATCTGTTTTCTGGACAGGGATTGACCCGTTTTCAATCACCTTTTTCGATCGCTTCGATCGCCAGTTTCAATTGGCGTCGGGCGCGGCTGAGTCGACTGCGGACGGTACCGATCGAAATCTCCAGGATCTCGGCGATTTCTTCGTAAGCAAAGTCGTCCATTTCTCGAAGCACCAAGATTCGTCGGTGTTCATCAGTCAGGGTATCGATCGCTTGGCGAACCAGGGCAACGCGTTCGTCGCGGAGCATGGCTTCGTCAACCGCATCATTCGCTCCGGCGACCTCCAATCCGTTGTCTTCGCGAATTTGATCGAGCGAGACGCGGGCACTTTTTTTACGCCGGCGTGTCAGGGCACTGTTGAACGCGATCCGATAGATCCAGGTAAAGAATTGGCTGTTCCGTTGAAACGTGTCCAGTTTGATGAACGCGCGAATGAACGCTTCTTGAGCAACCTCTTCGGCCTCTTCGGGTGACCCGGTCACTTGCATCATCGACGCGAACAGGCGGTCCTGGTTTTGATGCACCAACTCGGCGAACGCCGAACGGTCGCCTGCGAGTGCCCGATCGATCAATTCGGGCTCATCATATTCTCGCTTAACGCCCAATCCGCCAATATCCAGAATTCGCTAGAGTTCGGTTGTGATACACAGGCTCGCCATCGACAAACGGCCTGGACGAATTGTAAACGCCCAGGCCGCACCTGTGATCCGCCAGTCTGCGGGAATTGCCGTTCTTGCGATTCTGACGCCAGGATTACCCGCGTGAAATGGGGATCCGGCGTTTGCCTTTTTCCGGATCGGCCTTAGGCAATCGAACCACCAAAACGCCATCGGAGATTTCCGCCGTCACCGCATCGGCTTCCACGGCCAATGGTAATTGAACCTTCCGTTCAAATTTTCCGATCGTGCGTTCTCGACGAAGATGCTTGATCGAAGGCGGCGGCGTACCAGCTTCATCGGTATTCGGCTTGTCGTCCGCCTTTTTCACCACCCCGCGCTGGCCTGCGATGGTCAGCATGTCTTCGTGAACATCGATCGCGACCGCATCGGCGTCGACTCCCGGAATATCCAAAGTGACCAGATAGGCGTCATCGCTTTCGTCGATGTCCATCGGAACGGCCATTCGACCGCCGCCGGGCACGCGGCTTCGATCTGTAACATCACCAAAAAAAGATTCGACCAGGGTGCCTACATCCGTGGCCAAATCATCCATCAATCGTCCCGAAGTTTGGGTAGGGAATACCATACGCATTGTACTGCTCCGCGAAAGAGTTGAAGTTTCTTTGCCCGGTAGACTCTGTCAATTCGACAGTTCCCGGATTTGCGGGGGCAATATTGCATCTGGCATGCCAAACATGTTTGATACGATCAACGACAACTCGGCGAAACGGGTTGGCGCGATTGTATGGACGATGTGCCCTTGGCCGACCCCAATCTGTCGGCGTGACTATTTCGACTCGGCTTCGATCCGCGTCAGGGTACCATCGCGATTGTCATCAAGCTGTTCGAACGCGGCTTGAAATTGCTTCGGCGTTTCGGCCTTCGTGATTTTGCCATCCTTGTCGCGATCGATACGATCAAAAATTGCGAGTCGGATCGCGCGTTCGGCGATCATTCGACGGCGTTGTGAAGCCCGCTGTTCCGCATCGCCTTCGCCGTCGTTTCCATCGCGAGGAACCGACAGGTGGTAGTAACCAATCATCATTTCGTCCCAGGTCTGATCGCCCCAACGAACGGTCGCCGTCGGATCGGGGTTGTTCAAGTTGTTTTTACTGTTATCAAAAACAGCTCGGCAAACCATGTAATCGCCTTCGACAAGCGGCATCGGTTCGTCAACAACATAAGTTGTTTGCCAATTGAAGTCGTACTTCGGGATCGACAACAAGACTTGAGAGTTCGACGCAAGTGAATACTCAAACGCCTTGCCTCTGACGTGCATGTGCGGACTCATGCTAAGCAACCTTGCACCGGCAGGAAATTTACGATCCAGACTCGCGGCGGACACTTCGTAATCGGGATCACCAGGCGGAATCGCAAGTCGCGGTTGGACGGCGCTGGTGGTCACGATTTCATGAGTCACCTTCGCCTCTTCGGTCAAACAGAACCCCAATTCACTCTGATCGCTTGTGTCGGTTCCGATCGGCGTGTAGTGAACTTGGAAAATCAATTCGCTTCCCGCGGGAATTCGTTTTGCATGACCTTCCGGCCATGGTTCGACGCGGGCACCGGGAACATAGCCGACCAGGAACCCTCTGGCGCCATTGAGACCTTGGCGTTGTCCTTTGGGAACGGCGAAGGCCAGGATGTGGTGAACGACACGGCGATCTCCGGGTTTCAGTTCGGCCGATTCGATCCACACGTCCTTTTCCAATTTCGGGTCGACGCGGAAGTATTGATACCGCACGGTGCCTTCGGCGGGGACGGTGAACGGTTTTTCGCTGATGTTAAAAACCAGATCGGGTTCTCGCGGCAATTGCCAACCGCTGACCTTTGGGGCGGGCTTCGGCAAATCACTTAAGTCACCCGCCGGCGCGCCGGCCTCGGCCCAGTCATACAAGATCTGTTTTTCTTCGTCGGTCATCATCCTTGCGTTTGCAAAGTGACCGTGTTTGGGATCGGCGTGCCAGGGCGGCATCCGCTGGTCGCGAACCACTTCGGCGATCATGTCGGCCCAACCGGCGACTTCTTCGTAGTCCGTCAATGCGAACGGAGCGATTTCGTCTTCACGATGGCACTGGACGCAGTTCCTGTTCAAGATGTCGGCAACCTGTCCGCCGTAGGTCACGTTTGCGTCCCCATCGACCGTCTTTGTTCGTCCGATGATGCATCCGACGGCGTCCGTTTTCGGAACGGAAACCGGATCTCCGGCGATCAATTCATCAAGGGCGACGCGCAAGTCACGTCGCCGAGGTTCATCGCGAACGTAGCCGATACCATATTGATCATCGATCCGCCCCTGGTAACGAAGTTTGCGCGCAGAATCAAACACGAAGACTTCCGGGGTTCGGCTTGCTTGGAGATCGCTTGCCAGTCGACCTCCGGCATCTTTCACGATCGGAAATGTCAGTTGTTGTCGGTTGGCAAACGACGTGATGTCCAACAACGAATCATGGCGATTGCTCATCACGGCAAGGATGCGAATTCCATCCTCGGCAAGTTCTTGTTGCATCGACTGCAACCGCGCGGCATAGAGTTTGGCGAGCGGACATTCGGTGCCAAGAAAGGCGACGACCAAAATGTTGTCCGACTTGAAATCGTCCAACTGCCAACGACGGCCGCGGTAGTCGTCCAGGTCGATGCGCGTGAGTTGTTTGCCAAACGTAGCGGAGCCGGCAAGGCTGGACGCCGGGGATTGGGCAGCCGCCGATGATACGGAAACAAGGACACCAGCCATCGCGATCGCAAGCTTGGCGACACGGCTGATCGGTCGGGCGAAGCGGGCAGTTTGTTTCATCTTCCTTTCTTGGTTGACGGGAATTGGGCGGCGGTGTCGTTGTAGAATACCTGGGCGGACGTCGAAAGGTTTCATTCAAATGTCAGGCGAATAAGTTTTGGAAACGATGCTCGACAACACTCTTTCCAAACTGCTCGATGGCGAAGTCCAGGTCGTCGATTCGCGACCACTTGGCGGGGGGTGCATCA